>JASLOV010000193.1 GCA_030745285.1 Dehalococcoidia bacterium
TGGTCTGGCGATGCTAACGGCAGCAGCCCGAGTCTGACAATGGTGATGGCGGCTGACCGCAACGTCCGCGCCGTCTTCGAACTGATCTCTGCCCGCAACGTGACGCTGACGGTGCAGTCCATCGGGGCCGGCGACATAGCACCGTTTGCCGAAACGAGCAGCCACCCGGTCGGCACCGAGGTCAGCCTGCGCGCCGAGGCCCGGGAGGGCTGGAGGTTCGCGCGCTGGCGGGGAAGCGTCTCCGGCATCGTCAATCCGATTCGCTTCGACATCAGCGGGGCGATGACCGTGACGGCGGTCTTCGTGCCGGCCGACCGAGTTTACCTGGCACTTGAGACGAGCGGCGACGGCAGCATCACGGCCAGCCCGCCGGGCATGGACTTCCCGCCCGGTACGAGCGTGCGGCTGCAGGCTCTGGCCGCCACCGGCTGGCGCTTCGACCACTGGGAGGGTGATGCGAGCGGGTCGAGTGCGTCGGCGACGCTGGCGCTTGCCGGCGATCGCCTCGCCCGGGCGGTGTTCGTGCGCGAAGCTGCCACCAGCGGCGGCGGAACCACCCCGTCCGTCACGACACCCGTGACGCCGCCGGACGCGACCGGCACACCGCCTTCGACATCCCCGACATCGCCTGCGGCCGGGGACTACCCGTTCCTGCCCGCCGACGGAGCGCCGGGGTTGGCCGTCTTTGGCGGCGGGACCTTCGAGCAGGCGAGCGCCGGCATGGAATCAATCTGGGCGACGAGCGGCGGTGAGTTCTTCGGATACGTCTCCGGGGCGCCAGCGTTCGTGAACGCCGCGTTCATGTCGCTCTTCAGCGACGGCACGATCGCCAGTGGGACGCCGCTCTTCGTCTACCCGCTTGAGCGCGCCGCGGCGTCAGCCGCTGGAGGCTGAGGGCGCGCTTGTGATCGGCGTGGGCACGGCGGGCAGGTCACCGCCCGGGTCCGTGTCCGGCTCGGGCGCCTCGGGCGGCTCGTCGCCACCGGACAGCAAGCGGTCGAACTCGTCCTCGAAGAGTCGCGGCTGATCGACGCCCGGCAGCGGGTTGTACGCCTGTCGGGTGAGATCGTTGAGCATGTCGTCGACTGAGACGAACGGTCGGTAGGACGCGGCAAAGCGGATGTAGGCGATCGGGTCGACGCGGCGCAGGTGGTTGATCGCCATCTCGCCGACGAGGCGGCTCGCCACCTCACCCCGGTCGGCCGCGGCCAGGCGCTGTTCGATGTCCTCGACGATCGCGTCGATCGTGCCCTCGGGCAACGGCAGCTTGCGGGCGCAGAGGTGGAGGCTGTGACGGAGCTTCTCGCTCTGGAACTCCTCGCGACGGCCGTCGCGCTTGATCACCATGATCGCGGTGCGCTGCACCTGCTCGAAGGTGCTGAAGCGGTCGTGACAGCCACGACACTCTCGGCGCCGGTGAATGCCGGCTTGGGATGCTTTGGAGTCGACGATGCGAGTGGCGGTCGTGCCACATGCTGGGCAATTCATATCTGGTGAGGACCCCGTGGGGAGGCGCTCGTGCTGCTGGCCACTACATCACGGGCTCCGGTCGGCGGACAACGGCCACCGTCCACAGAGTGTGGCGAAGTTGTCCAACCGCTGTCTCCGTTCCGGGAGATTCCGATGCACCGCCGCGCGCTGCGGTGGTACGCCCCGCCGTCGGTGGCATCGCGGCCGCCGCCGGCCTATCAACTCAATCTCTTGCCGCCATCGTCACTTCCGCAGTCTGGGACGTCGGCCTACCAACAGCCGTGTCCGGGGCGCTGTGGATTGTGTGGAAGGACGGGCCGCGTTTCGACGCGCCCCGTCCCTCCACACGAACTAGCGCGATGGGAACGAGCGACGCAGGAACGTCGGTAGATCAGCCTCGTTCACCTGCTCCAGCACCGGGTCCGGCTGGATGTCGGCGAGCTTGATCGGGTCTGGCGCGCTCGCGGCCGCGTCCACCGTCTGGCGCAGTGAGAGCGCCCGGCCGCTGAAGCCGGTGGCGATCACCGTGATCCGTACCTCGTCTTGCAGCGAGTCGTCCACGGCGGTACCGAAGATGATCTCGGCTTCCGGATCGACGACTTCCGCGATGGTGCGGGCGGCCTGGTCGAGTTCCTTCAACGAGAGGTTGTCGGGGCCGGTGACATTGAAGAGCACGCCCGTGGCGCCGGTGATGTCGACCTCCAGTAGAGGGCTGGCGATCGCCTGTCGTGCCGCGTCGGTGGCCCGCTGCTCGCCGCGGCCGATGCCGATCGCCATCAGCGCCGGGCCGGCGTCCGTCATCACCTTCCGCACGTCGGCGAAGTCGAGGTTGACGGTGCCGGGCATCGTGATCAGTTCGCTGATGCCCTGGATACCCTGGCGCAGCACATCGTCGGCGGCCTGGAAAGCCTCGGCGACGCTGACGTTCGGCTCGCAGATCTGCAGCAGCCGGTCGTTCGGGATCACGATCAGGGTGTCGACCTTCTCCTGCAGGTCGCGGACGCCTTCCTCCGCCTGCTGGCGGCGCTTGGCGCCCTCGAAAGCGAACGGCTTGGTGACGACCCCGATCGTGAGCGCGCCCTGTTCACGGGCGATCTCTGCGATCACCGGGGCGGCGCCGGTACCGGTGCCGCCGCCCAGGCAGGAGGTGACGAACACCATCTCCGCATTGCGCATCGCATCGGCAATCGCTTCCCGTGACTCCTCGGCCGCACGCTGGCCGCGCAGCGGGTCGGAGCCGGCGCCCAGGCCGCGCGTGAGGCGTTCGCCGATGCGCACCTTCACCTCCGCCGGGCAGTGCTCCAGCGCCTGCAGGTCGGTGTTGACCGCGACGTACTGCACGCCCGGCAGCCGCGCCGGGATCATGCGGGTGACGGCGTTGGAGCCGCCGCCTCCCACGCCCACCACCTTGATCGGCGGCAGCGTGTCGAAATTGTGAACCATGTCATCCCCCCAGGTCCGCGCAGGCTCCAGTGTGTCCGCGCTCGCATCGTCAGCCGCTGCTGACCCGTCGGCCCCCGCCGTCTCGTCCTGTCGTGTTTCGTCGATGCCGTCGATGCCGGGCAGCTCCGGGGCGTCCTCGCCCCCTAAGGCGACCGGCTCAACCAGTTCCACCGGCGCGATGTCGCCGCTCGCCTCGACCGACGAGGCTTCCGCCAGCACCCGGATCGGGGTGGGCGCGGCCTCGTGCTCCGCGTCTGCATCGGGCTCGGTGAGCTCGCTGGGCTCGCTGGGCTCGCTGGGCTCGATGGGCTCGATCTCCGGAGAGTTCATGGCGTCCAGCGGCCCGTCGAACTCCGAGACGCTGCTCTCGTCCGGCGCATCGGCCGTGAGGTCGAGCGCGTCCGCAGCGTCCGCGGCGTCGTCCGGGAGTTCGTCGTCCTCCCGCTGGCGCGCTGCCGCCAGGTAGTCGAACAGCGTGCCGGCGCCGAGCACCGGCGCCGCCTGATCCGAAGTCGAATCACTCATCTGTAGCTCCATTCAGGGGGAGGTAAGCAGCTGCTGTTGTTCTCACTCCGTTGTCGCTCTCACCGGGCCGTCCTCACTGGGGGAGTACCACGCGCATCAGGTGCGCGACCTTTCTCAGCAGGCCGCCGATGGGGGCGACCGGCCGCGGGGATGAACGGAACATGATCTCGCGCTCCTTCAGGGCCCAGCGCAGCAGACCGACCGAGGTCGCGTACGCCGGGTCGTGGAGGATGTCGGAGAGGCCCGCCAGGTGTCGGGGCCGGCCGACGCGGGCGGGGAGTTGCAGGACATCCTCGGACAGCAGGTCGATGCCTTCCAGGCTGGAAGCGCCGCCCGTGAGGATCACGCCCGCGGAGAGCACCTCCGGCTGCACCGCACGCCGCACCTCCGCGAGCACGAGTTCGAACAGCTCTTCCGAGCGCGCCTGCAGGACCTCCGCCATCAGCCGGCGGGGCACCGTGCGGTGACCCTCCGCGCCGAAGGCGTCGACATCGACCTCGTCGTCCTCATCGACCATCGAGGGGATGGTGTGGCCGTGCTCGCGCTTCACCAGCTCCGCGGAGGGCTGGGGCACGCGCAGCGCGACCACCAGGTCGCGAGTCATGTGCAGTCCACCGATCGGCAACACGGCGGTGTGGACGACGGCGCCGCGGTCGAAGACGGCGATGTCCGTCGTGCCGCCACCGATGTCGCAAAGCACGGCGCCCTGCTCGAGCTCCTCCACTTCGACCACCGCCTCGGCGGAGGCCAGCGGCTCCAGGATCAGCCCGTCCACCCGCACGCCCGCGCCCTCGACACACTGCACGAGGTTGTTCATCGCGGACGTGGAGGCGGTCACGACGTGCGTCTCGACATCGAGCCGGGAGCCGAACATGCCGACCGGGTCCACGACATCGTCCTGGCCGTCCACGACGTAGTAGCGCGGGACGACGTGGATTACCTCGCGGTTCGTGGGGACGTTGACGATGCGAGCGCTCTCGAGCGCGCGCTGCACATCGCCGTCGATGATGGCGTTGCGCGGGTCCGCGATGGCGACGATGCCGCGCGAGTTCATCGAGGAGACATGGGGGCCAGCGATGCCGACGTGGGCGGAGAGGATGCGCGTGCCCGAGGCACGCTCCGCCCGCTCGACGGAGGAGGCGATCGCCTCGATCGCGGCCTGGATGTTGTCGACCATGCCCTTGGCGAGCCCGGCGGAGGGACCGATGCCGACGCCGAGGATGCGCAGTTCCTGCGCGGGCGTGACTTCGCCGACCACGGTGCAGACCTTGGTGGTGCCGACATCGATCGCGGCGTAGGTGGGGTTCGCCATCAGACGGCCTTCATTGCTCGCGCGCTCATCGCAGCACCAGGTGGCCGCCGAAGCGCAGGTCGATCTCGTTCGCGGCCAGCCCTTGCTCCTCGATGCGGTCGAGCAGCGCCCCCCAGGAGGCGACCTTGAATTCGTAGTTGCGCGAGTCGCCGAAGACGGCGTGCGGCCCGCCGGCGATGAGGATCGTGAGCCCGCGGTCGCGACGGAAGATGAAGCGCTCCGGCATCACGCGCAGCCGCTCGAACGCGCCGTCCGCCGTCAGGCGGGCGACCAGGCGCACGGTGTCGGCGTCCGGCCGCAGCGCGACCTCGCCGCTGGCCGGCGGGCCGACCTCGATGATCGTCGGCGTACCCTCTTCCGGCGGCCGTGCGTGCTCCAGCACGCGTCCGTCCGCGCTCACCAGCCGTCGCTTGCCCTGCGTCTGCCAGTAACCCCAGCCGACCTCCTCCGTGACGTCGATCACGACGCCGCGCGGCCAGTCGCGCTGCACGCTCACGGAGCGCACACCGGGGATTGCGGCGACGCGCGCGGCCGCCGCGCCGGCGTCGAGCGAGAGCAGCGACTGCCCGCCGAGGGCCGCCGCGTCCGAGGCGGCGTGGGGGTCGATGATGCGCGCGCCGACCACGGTGACCTCGCGCACGCGCAGGGTGTCGCCCAGTAGCAGCCACGACGCGCCGTAGACGGTCCCACCGAGCGTCGCTACGACCAGCACGGTCAGCGCCACGCGACGGAACGGGAAGTGCCTGCCGGGGCGCGGCGGCGGCATCGCGCCCAGTTCGAAGCGACGCCGACCCGATAAGACGCTCGTGCGGCGGTCCCGGGAGCCCGTCCTGCGCGTCGCGCCGCGTCCGAAGATGCGCCTAAACACGGGCCAGTGCCTCACGCTGACGCTCCACACCCAGCTCCACGAGCCGGGTGATGAGGTCGCTGTAGCTGATGCCGCTCTCCTGCCAGAGACGCGGGTACATCGAGATCGGGGTGAAGCCGGGCAGTGTGTTCACCTCGATCACGAACGCCACGCTGTCCTGCACGAAGAAGTCGACGCGGGCGAGGCCGGCGCAGTCGACGGCCTGGAAGGCTCGTACGGCGTACCGCTGGAGCTGCGCCTCCTGTTCATCGCTCAGCTCGGCGGGCACGATCAGCTCGGTGGCATCGTTCTCGTACTTCGCCTCGTAGCTGTAGAACTCGGCCGCCGGCACGATCTCGCCGAGCGCCGATGGGCGGGGGTCGGCGTTGCCGAGCACCGCGCACTCCACTTCGCGTCCCTCGATCCCCTCCTCGACCATCACCTTGCGGTCGTAGCGCACCGCCTCGGCGATGGCCGCGGCCAGGTCTTCGCGGGAGCGAGCCTTGCTGACGCCGACGGAGGAGCCCCCGTTCGCCGGCTTCACGAAGCAGGGGTAGCCGAGGTCAGACTCGACCGCGTGCAGCGCCTCGGCCGATGGGTCGCTGGCGTCACCGTCGCGCAGCACCGTATAGCGAGCCTGCGGCAGCCCGGCATGGGCGAAGGCGGCGCGCATCAGCTCCTTGTCCATGCCGACGCCGCTGGCGGCGACGCCAGAGCCGACGTACGGGATCTCCGCCAGCTCGAAGAGACCCTGCAGCGTCCCGTCCTCGCCGTACGGGCCGTGCACGATCGGGAATACGGCGTCCAGTGTGGCGAGTTCGCGCAGTACGTCCGGGTATCCGAGCACGCCCGTGCCATAGTCGTCGCCGATCGCGCCCGTCTCGCCGGCGTCGACACGCTCCAGCCGGCGGCGCGTCTCGTCGGGCGTCAGCCAGGCGCCGCCGCGCGTGATGCCGAAGGGGACGACCTCGAACCGCTCCGCGTCGGCCTCGCGCATCACGCCACGCGCCGAGGTCACCGAGACCTCGTGCTCGGGAGAACGGCCGCCGAAGACGACGCCGAGACGCTCTCTCCCGCTCATATGCCGCGCTCCAGTCGCGCCAGCACCATTGGCGCCAGCTCCGTGACGTCGCCCGCGCCGATGGTGAGGAAGACGTCGCCCTCCGCCAGTTGCGGCGTGATACGGTCGACCGCTTCCTTGAATGAGTCGACGTATTCCGGCGACGGCGTCGTGATCTCGGCGGCGAGTGCGCGGGCGTCGAGCCCGGCCTCCTCCGTCTCGCGCGCGGCGTAGGTACGCAGCAGGTAGAGCACGTCCAGCCCCTCAAAGCAGTCCCGCCATCCATCGAGCAGGTACTTCGTCCGCGAGTAGGTGTGCGGCTGGAAGCAGGCGACCAGCCGCCGCCCCGCGAAGCGCTGGCGGGCGGCGCTGATGTTGACCCGCACCTCGGTCGGGTGGTGTGCGTACTCGTCGATCACGGTCACCCCGGCCGCCTCGCCGACGGTGTCGAAGCGCCGCGCGACGCCGGAGAATTCCTCGGCCGCTCGGGCGGCGCGGTTGAAGTCGACGCCGGCCCGCATCGCGAGGGCCATCGCGCCCAGGGCGTTGGCGACGTTGTGACGGCCGGGCACCTGTAGCGAGACTGCGCCCAGCTCCGCGCCCTCAAGGCTGGCGGTGAAGTCGAAGCCACCGCGGTCGTTGACGCGCAGCCGCTCCGCGCGCCACTCCGCATCCGCGTCTACGGCGTAGCGCTCGACCCGGGCCCCGGCCTCGCGCCGGGCGGCGCCGAGCTCGGCGGCCAGCGGCGAGTCCGCGCAGACGATCAGCGTGCCCTCCGGGACGACGCGAGCGGCGAAGGCATGGAACGCCTCGATCATGCGCTCCTCGCTGCCGTAGTAGTCGAGGTGGTCGGCTTCGATGTTGGTGATCAGCGCGAACATCGGGTCGTACTGGAGGAACGCCTCGGCGTACTCGTCCGCTTCGACGACGGCGGTGTCGCCGGCGCCGTCACGGGCGTTGCCGTCCAGTTGCGGCGAATCGCCGCCGACGAGCACGAGCGGATCAAGCCCGCTGCTTACGGCCATCATCGCGGCGAGGGTGGTGGTGGTGGTCTTGCCGTGGGTCCCGGCAATCGCCATCACGCGACGATCGGCGAGCAGGACCCGCACCATCTCGGCCCGCAACATCACCGGGATGTTGCGGGCGCGGGCGCTCTCGATCTCCGGGTTGTCTTCGCGCGCCGCCGCCGTGGCCACCAGCAGTTCCGCGCGGCCGAGGTTGGAGGCGGCGTGCCCCTCGTAGACGGTCGCGCCGAGCTCCACGAGGCGGGCGGTGTGCTCGGACGGGATCAGGTCGGAGCCGGTGACGGTGTGGCCGCGGGCGAGCAGGATCTGGCCGATGCCGGACATCATGATGCCGCCCGCGCCGACGAGGTGAACGCGGTCCGGGATCGAGACCGCACCGCCGCCGGAGGGCGAGTCGCCACGCGAGATCAGTCGCATCATGCGGCCCCCTCGCGCTGTGCCATCTCGCGCAGCATCGAAGCCAGCCGTTCGGCGGCGTCCGGGTGGGCGAGCGCGCTCATCGCCTCGCACATCGCCGCCAGGCGGGCCTCGTCGTCCAGCAGTTCGATGGCGACATCGGGCAGCGACTCCAGCTCGCCGGGTGGGAGTGAAACGGCTGCGCCCTGCGCGACGAGGTAGGAAGCGTTTGCGTGCTGATCGGAGAAGCCGCCGGGCAGCACGATCGCGGGCAGTCCGCTCACCGGCAGCTCGCCGAGCGAAGACGCGCCGGCGCGGGTGATCGCCAGGTCGGCGGCGGCCATCGCCATCGCCATCTCGTCGGTGTAGCCGGTGACGTGGTAGCGCTCGCGCTGCCAGTCCGGCAGCGGCGCGCGCTCGCGCTCCAGCCAGCTCGCGTCGGTGCGCCCGGAGATGTGGAGCACCTGCGTGCGGTCGAGCAAGCGAGGCAGTGCAGCGGCCACCACGCGATTGACGTGATGCGCGCCCAGCGATCCGCCCGCCACCAGCAGCGTGTGCACCGACGGGTCGAGCCCGAAGTGGCGTGCACCCTGCTCCCGAGTCACGCCGGTGAACTGCCGTCGTACGGGGTAGCCGGTGACGACGGTGTTGCGGGGCGACAGGAACGCCAGTGAGGCCTCGACCGAACAGGCGACGGTGGTGGCGTGGCGCTGCATGTAGCGCACGGCCCAGCCCGGCTTCACGTCGGGCAAAAACAGCAGCATCGGCACGTGCCGCGAGCGCGCCGCGCTGCCGATCGGGGCGGAGGCGTAGCCGCCGGTGGCAAAGAGCGCGTCGGGCGAGTCGTCCCGCAGCACCCGTCGGGCGCGACGCCGGCCGCGCAGCAGGTTGAAGATGCCGCTGCCGAGCCGCCACGGAGAGCGACCACGAACCTGGGAGGCGGGGACCGACCGGAAGGGGATGCCGGCGCTGTCCGCCAGCCCGTGTTCCGGGCCACCGTCCGTGCCGTAGTAGACGAGCTCCGTGTCGAAGCTATCGCGCAGCCGCTCTCCGACCGCCATCGCTGGATAGGCGTGACCGCCGGTGCCGCCGCCGGCCAGTGCGAACTTCATCGGGCACCGCCGGCGGGCGCCCGACGTACCCGGACCGCGCCTCGCGTCGGCGCTTCGTCGGCCGGGTCGCCGAGTGCGGCGTAGCGGGAGACCGAGAGCAGGATGCCGATGGCGAGGAGCATCGAGACCATCGCGGAGCCGCCGTAGGAGAGGAAGGGCAAGGGGATGCCGGTGAGCGGCATGCTGCGCGTGACCCCGCCGATGTTGATCACGAGCTGGAAGCCGATCCAGGCGACGACGCCGATCGCCAGCAGCGAGCCGAAGCGGTCCGCGGCCCGCCGGGCAATCTGCATCCCTCGCCAGATCAGCAGCGCGAAGAGCGCCAGCACCACCATCGCGCCGATGAATCCGAGCTCCTCGCCGACGATCGCCAGCACGCCGTCGGTGTGGGAGCCGGGGATGTAGAAGAACTTCTGACGGGAGACCCCCAGCCCCAGCCCGCTGATGCCGCCGGAGCCGAGCGCCACCAGCATCTGCAGCGTCTGGAAGCCGACCCCGGACGGGTCCGACTCGGCCGAGGTGAAGGCGAGGAGGCGGTCGACGCGGTAGCCGCCGACGAGCACGAGCCCGCCGGCCATCACCACGCTGCTGCCGATCAGGGCGATCACGTGGTGCAGTCGCGCGCCGGCCACGAAGAAGAGCGTGCCGGTGATGGCCGCGATCATGACCGTGGTGCCGAGGTCCGGCTCCAGCAGGATCAGCGCGCCGATCAGCCCGACCATCACCACGAACGGCAGCACCCCGAGCGTCACGTCCCTCACGACGTCGCCCTTGGCGGCGAGCCACGCCGCCATGTAGATCAGGACCGCCAGCTTCGCGAACTCGCTCGGCTGAAACGGCGGTAGCGGGCCGAGGCTGATCCATCGCACAGCGCCGTTCTGTTGCGTGCCGATGCCCGGCACCAGTACGGCTACCAGCGTGACCAGCGCACCCAGCACCAGTAGCGGGCTGAGCCGCCTCAGCAGGCGGTAGTCCATGTTCATCGCCACGACCAGCCCGACGAGGCCGACCGCGATCGCGACCGCCTGCCGCTTGATGAAGAAGTTCGAGTCGCCGTACTGGGCGAATCCCAGCGGGTACGAGGCCGAGTAGACCGCGATCAGGCCGACGACGAGCAGCGCCGCCACGACGGCCATCAGGCCGTAGTCGGGGGCACGCCTTTCCGCCACGAACTGCGCCTCCGCCGCCATCAGCCGCCTCGCCCGAGTGCGAGCACGGCTCGCCTGAAGTCCTCGCCTCGAAGCTCGAAGTTTGAGTAAGCGTCGAACGAGGTGCCGGCGGGGGCAAAGAGCACGATGTCACCATCGCGGGCGCGGGCCGCTGCCGCAGCCGTCGCTGCCCCGACGTCGCCGGCCTGCTCGATGGTCGGGCCGTCACCGGGAGGGGTGGTGGCGTCGCGCACGGCGGTAGCGAACAGTTCCGAGGCCTCCCCGAACGTGATCACCGCGCGGCAACGTCGCGCCGCCTCCGCAGCGAGCCCGGAGAGCGGCAGTTGCTTGTCGCGCCCGCCGAGCAGCAGCACGACCGGCCGCTGGAAGCTGCGCAGGCCGGCCAGCGTGCGCTCCGGCGTGGTGGCGATGGAGTCGTTGACGTATTCGACGCCGCCGATGGTGGCGACCGTTTCGAGACGGTGCGGCACGCCGCGAAAGGCGCGTACGGCCTCGACCGCCGCTTCGTCCGAGGCGCCGAGCTGGCCGGCGACTGCCAGCGCCGAGAGCACATTCGCGACGTTGTGCTCGCCGCGCAGGGCGACGTCGTTGCGTTGCATCACCTCGATCGAAGCCGCGCCCGCGCGCCGGACGATGGCGTCGCCATCGAGCATCACGCCATCGCCGGGCAGGGAGCCGGTCATCGAGGTGCCCGCGACCCGCGCCGGCGCCTCTCGGCTGAACTGGGCGCAGAGCTCGTCGTCGAGGTTGAAGATGGCGAGGTCGTCGCCGTCCTGGAACTCGAAGATGCGCCGCTTGAGGGCGACGTAGGCGTCCCACGGGTAGCGGTCGAGGTGGTTCGGCGTGACGTTGGTCACGCAGGCGGTGTGCGGGCTCTCGTCGAGCCCCTCAAGCTGCGTGTGCGAGAGTTCGACGACGACGCGGGTCTCGGCGGCGATCTCGTCGAGCAGGCCGAGCAGTCCGACGCCGATGTTGCCGCCCGAGACGTAGTCGACGTCCGAAGCTGCGAGCATCGCGCCGACGAGGGCGGTCGTGGTCGTCTTTCCGGAGGAGCCGGTAATGCCGGCAATCGGGGCCGGGCAGCGCTCGAAGAAGAGCTTCGTCATCGAGGAGATCGGGACGCCTCGCTCGCGGGCGGCGGCTAGCGCGGGCAGCTCGGGCGGCACGCCCTGCGAGACGAAGACACACTCGGCCGAGGTGAGGTCCTCGGCGCGGTTGCCGTCCAGCGCCAGCCGGGCATCGCTGCCGTCGATCGCTTCGATCGCCTCGCCCAGCGCCTCGGCCGAACGCGAGTCGGACACGGTGACACGTGCGCCCTGAGAAGCGAGGTAACGCACGAGGTCGATACCCTCGATGCCGAGGCCGACGACCGTCACGGGAGTCCCCCGGAAATCCGGCTTAACCGCCATAGCGTATTAGCCGTTGTTGTCCACAGGGTATATCACACCGACAGCGCCAATGCGACGCCGACCATCGCGCCGGCGACGCTGAAGAGCCAGAATCGCATCACAACCTGCGGCTCGCTCCAGCCGAGTAGCTCAAAGTGGTGATGCAGCGGGGTCATGCGGAACAGCCGCCCGCCGCCTGTCATCTGGAAGTACCCAATCTGCAGGACCGTCGAGAGCGCCTCGACGACGAAGACGATGCCGACGACCGGCA
>JASLOV010000194.1 GCA_030745285.1 Dehalococcoidia bacterium
GAGGACGTCGAGGTGAACATCGTCTGGGACCCACCGTGGGACCCACGCACGATGGCATCCGAGGACATCAAATTGATGCTGGGCGTCTGGTGACGGCAGGCGGCGGCAGAGACTGACGCCCTCATATCGAGCGACCAGCGCCCGTGCTAGGCTGCGGTCCACATGGAAGTCACGGTCCAGCTGTTCGAACAGCTAAATGAGGAAACGAGAGAGGCCGTGGGGCCTCTGGACGGCATCCTCGCGCTCGAGGAGCTGCCCCAACAACGGACGATCGTTGCCGCCTTGGTGATCACGAACCCGGAAGCCGACCTGAACGGCGAGTCATTCGAGTTCTGGGCGCGGTGCCTGCCGGCCGGCGACCGCAGCTCACCCCGGGAGCCGCCGGAACTCTGGCTTCGCGTCGACTTCAACGAGCCCGACCAGAAGACGTACCGGTTCCCCGTTCCGGTCGTCGTCGACGTGCCGGAAACCGGCGACTACGAGGTCGTGATCTACGCGGTGCTCGCAGAAGTCGCCCGGGTGCCGCTCAAGGTCATGCTCGACCGCTGATCCGCTTCGCGCGGACCCGCCACCAGCGACCGCACGGTCCCCGGCCTGACCCGCCGTGCTGACGGGACGTTCTGCTCTGACCGAACCGACGGCCTCGTGAGAGCATCCGCCGGGTCAAAGGGACTGACTCGACGAGGAGGTGGAGCATGCGCCGCCTGCTGTTCATTGGCCTCACCGCGGCACTCGGCGTCGCATTCGTGCGCAGGCTCACCGCGCCCCGGCTCTGGGGGCTGATGGAGACGATGATGGAGCATGCCATGCCCCACATGATGGACGCCTGCTTCGCCCAGATGAGCCCCGACCGCCGTCAGTGGATGCTGGCGCACTGCCGGGGCCTGCTGGATCAGATGGCCGAGAAGTACGAGGGGGAAGCGGGCTGAACTGGCCGGTCTGAACTGGCCGGTCGAAGCCTTCGTCGCTGCCAGCTGCCGGCAGGTCGCGGCCCGGCGTGCCCGCATGGTCGATCACCGTTGCCGCCACGATCCACCGGTCGAGCTACCGGTCGAGGTGCTGCCAGATCAATCTGCCGGCCGATCAGGGGGCCGTGTCAGGATGCCCTGCGCCTCGGCGGCGCGGACGGCGCGTATCTTGCCCGACTCGCCCAGCTTCTCGTAGCAGTGGTGGGTATGGGTCTGGACCGTGCGCCACTGCACGCCAAGGCGGGCGGCGACCTGCCGGTAGCTGAGCCCGTCGGCCAGGCCCTGCAGGACCTCCACCTCTCTGCGCGTCAGTCGCGGCTTCGCCGCCGCTGTACGGCCGTGGGCGAGCGCACGCGTCGCGGCGTAGGCGTGCGGCACCGGGTCGACATCGAACGCGGCGAGGATGCGGCGGCCGGTCAGGCGCTGCTCGCGCCACTCGTGCTCCGGAGTGCGATTGGAGGCGAGCGCGAGCACGTCCGCGAGTTGCACCCGTGCAAGACCTTCCTCAGGGGCAAACGAAACCTTCTGGGCCCAGCGCACGGCGCGGCGTAGCGATCGGATCGCACCGGCGGCGTCGCCGGTGGCCAGGGTCAAGAGGCCGCGCAGGCGCTCAACCGAGACCGGCCACTCCAGTGACGAGACGACTCCCGTCGGCAACTCAGAGTCGAGCCACCGCGCCCACTCAGCGGCTTTGCTCTGGCTCCCTCCGTAGGCGATCGCCTCGGCGCCGGCCAGGACTGCGGGCAGGTTGAGCAACGTGACCACACCTGGAGGGCGCAGCGAGAGCGACTCTCCGGTCTGGCCGAGCGCCGAGTCCAGCATCGCGAACGCCTCGACCTGGCTCTGGAAGCCGGGCGACATACGCAGCCTGAGCTTGCCGAGCCGCTCAAGCAGGCGTGCGGTCGTCGCCGCGTCCCGCCGGATCACGGCCCAATGCAGGCTGGCGATCGTCCTGCGCCAGCTGGCGTTGCGGTTCAGGGACGCATCCTCCCTGGCTGGCTCCGGCTGCGGCGCTCGTGCCGCCTCTGCCATGTACCTGAACGACTGCGCGTCTCTGATTCGCCACTGGTGGTCGGAGGCGCGCGCCTGTTGCTCGAGAGAGTCGATCCAGGGCGCGGCGGCGGCGCTCATCCCGCGGGCGCGCATCCAGGGCACGAGCCAGCTCTTCAGCCCACTTGAGAGCCACTCGAGCTCGGCACTCTCTGCTGCCGGGATCGGAGCGACGATCGTGCCCGTCTCCTCGTCGGAGAGCACGATGCAGGAGACCACGCTGCGGTAGGTCCGATACTCAAGCAGGGTGTGAGTCGCTGTGTCGGGCGTCAGAGACTCGGCGGCCGCATCGAGCGCCTCGGCGGCACCATCGACGTCGCCGCCGAGGGCGAGCATCTGCGCCTTGGCGGCAAGCAGGTGCACCGTGGCGTTGGGCGATCCGCCGCTCATGTCGAGCGCGAACTGGAACTGCGCGAGCCCTTCCAGATTGGCGCCCCGCGACTCATGGGACACGGCGGTAATGAGGGCCAGTTCCGCAATCTCGTCGACGCGCCGCTCCTCGTAGGCGGCCCCGAGGGCACGGCGGTAGATCCGCTCCCAACCGCGGGAGTCTGCCGGATCGGACTTGCGCATCTCTGCGCGTGCCTGGTCTATCAGGATTGATGTCGCGTGCGAATGGCTGGTCGCCATGCAAGCCTCCGAATGATGTGTACCAATGTGTACGTCATCTGACGCATGCCTGACCGAACTTCGTCGCAAATACTGGCCGCGAATGCATTCTGTGCAGAAGGAGAGGGCTCGTGTCATTCCCAGACTGTCTGGTATTGATGGAGCGAATCTCGGAGGTGCTGGAGACCGACGCCGAGATCATCGCGATGGGTCGCGACGACCGTGTCGAGGCGCTGCCTCTGATGACCGCCGTCGTGGAGAAGTTCGACCTCTCGCTGCAGGCGACGGTGCACGAGCAGTTCCAGAACCTGCCGAGCCTGGTGCCGCTGGTGATCAGCATGTGGCGCGAGGCGTCGGCTTCCGGGATGCGGTTTACTCTCACCGGTGAGGCGCCGGCCAGCCGCACGGAGTTCCACAGCCGCAAGCGGGTCCGCGCCGTCGTCGACTACGAAGCGGATGGCATCACCGTTACCCTCAGTCACCTCGATGGGCACCACGCTGCGTGGTACCTGCCGCAGGCGACGGAGTGGAACCAGCCGCAGGAGATTCGTGAGGCCGCGCTGGTGAGCTGACGGCTGAACCGGCGGCGGCCGGCTCAGCCGGTCCGCAAGCGGCAGACGCGTCCGGGGTCGCCAGAACCAACGGCCTCGGGCGCGTCTCAGCAGGGGTAGGGTCGCGCGCAGGGTCGCTGTGCACTGTTCGCGGTGCTTGAACCTTACTACGAGCGGAGCGCCTCAACCCTGCGACGCTCCCCCGCGAGCCCGTTCTCTCCAGACCGCTACTCCAGACCGAACGCTTCGTCCGCGAGCGCAACGATGTGGCGGCCGATCACGAGTGACGATGTCGCGCCCGGAGACGGCGCGTTGAGCACGTGGACGGCGCTATCGGTCTGTTCGATCACGAAATCATCGAGCAGCGCGCCGTCCCGGCTCACGGCCTGCGCCCGCACGCCGGAGCCTCCGGGTCGCAGGTCGGCGGCGGTGACCTCCGGGATCATGCGCTGCAGGTCTCGTACAAACACCGACTTCCTGAAGGAGCGGTTGACCTCCTCCGCCCCGGTCTTCCACTGGCGGCGAGCCACTCGCCAGAACCCCGCGAACCCGAGGGTGTCGATGAGGTCGCGCAGGTTGACATCGCGCTTGCGGTAGCCCTCCCGCGCCGTGGCGAGCACGGCGTTGGGGCCGGCCTCGACGTAGCCCTTGACGTTGCGCGTGAAGTGGACGCCCAGGAACGGCAAGTCCGGGTCGGGTACGGGGTAGATCAGGCCGCGGACGAGATGCTCACGGTCCTGTCGCAGGGTGTAGTACTCGCCGCGGAACGGCACGATGCGAACATCGCGTCGTACGTCCATGAGCGAGGCGATACGGTCCGCGTGCAACCCGGCGCAGTTGACGACGAAGCGCGCGCGGTACTCGCCGCCCTCCGTCTCGATGTTCGAGACGCCGTCGCGCCGAACGACGGCGGTGACCCGCGCGCCGACGTGGATCTCGCCGCCCGACTCGCGGACGCGCCGCCCGTACACCTCGGCAACGGCGGTGAAGTCGACGATGGCGGTGGACGGCGCCCACAGCGCTCGAATCGCCACGACGTGCGGCTCGATCTCGCGCAGGCGGTCGGGTTCGACCATCTCCAGGCCCTCGACGCCGTTGGCGAGGCCGCGTTCGAGCAGCGCGTCGAGGCGCAGCAACTCTTCCTCGCGGGTGGCGACGATCACCTTGCCGCAGCGCTCGTAGGCGATGTCGTTCGCCTCGCAGAACTCGACCATGGCGGCACGGCCGTCGACACAGAACTGGGCCTTCAGGGAGTCCGGGCGATAGTAGATACCGGAGTGGATCACGCCGCTGTTGTGACCGGTCTGCTGGCCGGCCAGCCCGCCGTCCTTTTCGAGCACGGCGAGGCGCAGCCGGGGGTGGCGCTGCAGCAGGTGCATGGCGGTCGAGAGGCCGATGATGCCGCCACCGATGATCACCACATCGTACTGATCGCTCACGGCCGCTCCGTCCTCACCCGCCCGCTCTGATCGCCGCCGCAGACCAGCGACGAGCGAGCCCCGGCTGCGGCGGACGCGATGATAGCGCGAGTGCGCGGAGATGGTCCTCGGGGGGTCGACGCAACGACCCACTCGTCGCTCCCTGGGAGCGCGATTGCGCTCATCGTATATGGTGGCCAGCGAGCCAGAGGGGGCCTGTGGTCGAGGGAGCATCACGATGACTGCTGAGGACTACGACGAGCTGCTGATCGAGGAGAAGGACGGGGTCGCGCTCGTCAAACTGAATCGCCCGCACAAGCTCAACTCATGGGGCGGCCACATGAACGAGCAGCTCAACCGCTATCTGCTGTCACTGAACCGGGGCGACTACCGGGTGCGCGCCGTCATCCTGACGGGCGAGGGTCGGGCGTTCTCGGCGGGCGGCGATGTCTCCACATTCCCGGCCGCGAACCCCGACGCCAGGTCCGCGCCGTGGCGGCCGGGCCATCCGCACCTGGCGCTGGTGAACACGATGCGACATTGCGACGTGCCGATCATCGGCGCGATCAACGGCTATGCGGTCGGCGGCGGCTGGGCGCTGGCGCTGGCCTGCGATATTCGCATCGCCGCCGATGACGCGATCTTCCAGGTCTCGCAGACCAAGCGCGGCATCGTCGCCGATGCCGGGCTCCCGCACTTCCTGCCAAAGGCCGTGGGGACGCAGCGAGCGCTGGAGCTGATGTTCACCGGCCGCCGCGTGACGGCGGAGGAGGCACTGGAGATGGGCGTCGTGATGGAGGTCGTGCCGGTGGAGCAACTGCTCGACCGCGCGCTCGAGATCGCCGCCGCCATCGCGACGGGGCCGCCGCTCAGCGCGGCCGCGCACAAGCGGCTGGTGTACATGGTGGAAGACGACGACCTGTCGAAAGTGCAGGACGTGACCGCGCTGATCGTCGGCAAGCTGTTCCAGACCGAGGACGGCGCTGAGGGCGTGCGCTCCTTCATGGAGAAGCGCGAGCCGGAATTCAGCGGACGGTAGCCGCCCCGTCGCCGTCGAGGGACGCCTGATGCAACGGGGAGCGTCGTGGTGAAGTTCGGTGTGCACCTCCCCCACATCGGCCCGCAGGGCACGCGCGAGAACGTGATGCGCTTCGCGCGGGAGGCGGAGTCGCTCGGGTTCCACTCGTGCTGGGTCAGCGATCACATCGCCTATCCCGACACGGCGACGCTGGAGTCGCGCTACCCGTACAACACGAGCGGCGACTTCACGGCGCCGGCTCAGACGCCGTGGCTCGACGCCGTCGGCACGCTGCTCTTCGTGGCGGGCTGCACGGAGCGGCTGCAGCTCGGCACGACGGTGATGATCCTCGGGTACCGTCCGCCGATTCAGACCGCCAAGCTCTGGGCGACGCTCGATGCCGTCTCCGGCGGCCGCGCCATCCTCGGCGTGGGCGTCGGCTGGATGCGCGAGGAGTTCGAGGCACTGGGCATGCCGTTCGACCGCCGCGGCGCGCGCGCCGATGAGGCGCTCGACATCTTCGATGCGCTGTTCACCGAGGAGATGATCACGTTCGAGGGCCCCTTCACGACGTTCGGTCCCGTCGGCTTCGGGCCGAAGCCCCGGGGCGGGCACATCCCGATCTGGGTCGGCGGCCACTCCGCCCCGGCCTTCCGTCGCGCCGCCCGCCACGGCGACGCCTTCCATGCGGTCTTCATTCCGCCGGAGCAGGTGGCGGAGCAGTGGGCCGAGGTCGGTCGGTTCTGCGACGAGCAGGGACGCGAGCGCGGCGACGTCGAACTGACGCTGCGGCTGCGACTCTCGATCGACAGCGACTACGACGATGACGGCGCGCTGCGCGGCTCCACGGCGGAGATCGTCGACGCGATCGGTCGCTACGGCGAGGTCGGCGTCTCGCACATGACGCTCGACGTGCGCCCGATCGAGCAGGAGGGCGTCGACGGCCAGCTCGTCGCGATGCAGCGATTCGCGGACGAGGTGAGACCGCAGATCGACTGAGACGGTCCGGCGCTGCAGGGAAGGACGACAATCATGAGTGACATCCGCATCCGGCAGATCTGCCTGGTGGCACACGACCTCGACCACATCCAGCAGCAGCTGGAGTCCGTCTTTGGCGTGGAGGTCGCTCATCGCGACCCCGGCGTGGGCCGGCACGGCCTGCACAACTGGTTGATCCCGTTCGGGAACCAGCTGCTCGAGGCTGTGTCGCCGCTGCCGGGCGAACATGACACGGCCGGTGGTCGCTACCTCAAGCGCCGTGGCGGCGATGGCGGCTACATGGTGATCATGCAGGTCCCGAAAGCCGCCTTCGCGGGGTACCGCGAGCGCATCGACGAGATGGGCATCCGCCTGGTGTCGGAGCCGGGAGACGGGCTGGCGAACACCGGCGGGATGCAGCTGCATCCGAAGGACGTGCCCGGGGCGATCCCGGAGCTGCGCTGGAACGACGACGAGGACCGGCCCGACGGCGCGTGGTGGCCGGCCGGTCCGGAGTGGCAGCAGGCGAAGCACACGGAGATCGTCGACGGCATCCGGGCGGCGGAGATCCAGTCGAGCGATCCGGCCGGGCTGGCCGCTCGCTGGGGCGCGGTGCTGGACGAGCCAGTGACCGCAGACGGCGACGGCAACCCGATCCTGGCGCTCGACGGGTCAGACATCCGCTTCGTCTCGCCGCGCGACGGGCGGCCGGAGGGGCTGGGCGGGCTGGACATCATCGCCACCGACGCGGCGAAGGCGCTTGCCAACGCCGAGGCGGCGGGCTGCCGCACCGGCGACGATCTGACCACACTCTGCGGGATGCGGTTGCGGCTCGTCTGACGTACCGAACCGGACCCGGAAGGGAAGCGTACAATGTACGTATTGTTGCGTACTGCTGGCGGGAGGAGAGAGTTGTGAGCGACGACTACGACATCGAGGCGGTCCGCAAAGAGTGGATCGGCACGAAGTCAGAGCTGCGGGCGGGGCGCTACCCGGTGGAGTACGACCCGATCCGGCGACACTGCCAGATGGTGGGGGATACGAACCCGCTCTTCCTCGACCCGGAGTACGCCGCCGCGGGGAAGTGGGGCGAGGTGGTCGCGCCGCCGGTGATGGTCGACTACTTCGCAGGCAACGGCGCGTGGCCGCGGATGGAAGAGGCGGACGCCACCCGCGGGGTGCCGACACGCGGCGACCGCGCGATCAACCTCAACACCGACTGGGAGTTCCTCAAGCCGATCAAGGTTGGTGACCGGCTGTCGCGACAGACCGAGGTGGTGGACGTCTACGAGAAGCCGATTCGGCTCGACCCGAAGGCGGTCTGGACGGTCACGGAAACCAGCATCTACAACCAGGACGGCGATCTGGTGGCGGTGGGCCGCAACACGTTGCTGCGCCATCGCACACCCGAAGAGGTCGCCGCCGACCCGGAGAGCCAGCAACAGGAGGCCGCACGATGACGATGACCGAGATCAAGCAGCGCCACTGGGAAGATGTCTCGGTGGACGAACTGCTCGACGGCTACTCGCTGGAGCTGACCTGGACGAAGATGGCCGAGCAGGTGAGCGGCTCCCAGGACTTCTACCCGGTGCACCACGACCCCGACTTCGCGCGCGCGGGCGGGCACGAGGACATCTTCTACAACACCGGCTTCACTCGGGCGGCGCTCTGCCGCCTGCTGACGGACTGGCACGGTCCGCAGGGCTGGCTGCGCAAGCTGAGCTTCCAGATGCGCAAGATGCACATGCCGGACGACACGATCCGCGTCAAGGGGACCGTGACCGCCGTGCGCGAGGGCGAGGACGGCATGGGTGAGGTGGACATCGATCTCTGGATCGAGAACGACCGCGTCGGCATCGCCACGCCGGCCGAAGCGACGGTGCTGCTGCCGCGGTCGACCGGGTAGCGTCCTGTTCGAAGGCCTGATCGCAGGCCCGGCTAGTCGATATCACGGACCGAGGGCGAGGCGAAGAGCAGCACCACGATCGCGATCAGCAGGGCGGCCGTGCCGCCGATGGCGAGTTGCGGGCCCATCCGGTCGGCGAGCAGGCCGACGAAGAAGGCGCTGAAGCTGGTCACGCCCCAGCTCAAGTTGTAGACGCTGGAGACGCGTCCGCGGAACTCGTCCGTGGTGTAGGCGTGGATCAGGACGCTGGCCAGCGACCAGCGCGCAGTCTGGCCGAAGCCGACGGCAACGAAGAGCAGCGCCGATAGCCAGTAGACCGTCGAGGCGGCGAAGCCCAGCAGCGAGACGCCGAGCACGAGCGAGGACGCCAGCATCAGCCAGGAGCGGCGGCGGTTGGGCAACGAGGCGATCACGAGCGAGCCCGCCAGCGCGCCGACGCCGGAGACGCTGAGCAAGGTGCCGATCTCGAACGCTCCGCCATCGAGCACGTCCGCGACGAAGCCCGGGAGCAGGAAGAAGTAGGGCATCGCGACGATCTCGAGCACGAGGTTGACGGCGAGGATCGTGCGCACCTCGCCGTTGCGGACGATGTAGCGGAAGCCGTCGGCGATGTCCCGCAGCGGGCGCCTGCGTTCGCCGTCGGCGGGGCGGACGCGGGGGCGGTTGGAGACGCGACCGAGCAGCAGCGCCGCCCAGAGGTAGAGGCCGGTCATCATGAAGTAGACGTACTGGGCGCCATCGACGCCGTGGCCGCCGCCGACGGCGGCGACGAGCCAGCCGGCGAAGCCGGGCATGACGAGCCGCGCGCCGTTCATCGCGGCCGTGGTCAGCGCCATCGCGTTCATCAATCGCGCCTGGCCGACGATCTCCGGCGTCATCGCCTGGCGGGCCGGCATCATCAGCGCCATCGACGTGCCCTGGATCACCGCGGCGATCAGCAGGTGTTCGACGACGATCTGGTCCGTGACGACGAGCAGGGCGATGGCCAGCGCGTTGCCGGCGTTCGTCAGTTGCCCGAGCTGCACCACCCACTTCTTCTGCGGCACGATGTCTGCAATCACGCCGCCGAAGAGCGAGAGCCCCACCTGCGGCACGGAGCTGGCGAGGGCGATGCCGCCGAGCAGCGTGTAGCTGCCGGTGAGCTGGAAGACCATCCACCCACGGATGAACATCTGCATGTTCATGGACGTGAAGTGCCCGAAGAGCGCGGCCAGGAACCAGCGGAAGTCGGCGACGGTCAGCGATTCGAAGGTGCGCAGTCGCCGCAGCCCGCCGCCTTCGGCGACCTCGTCAACCTCGTCTGCTGCCGCCAGGGTGGCCTCGACCGTCTGGGCCTGCGCAGGCGGGGCCTCAACCGGTCTGTTCTCGGGCGGTTCGGTGACGGGTGGTGCGACGGCAACCTCGGCGGGTCCGGCTTCGAGCGGTGCAACCGCGACCGCGGCGGGTCCAACCACGGGCTGCTCGGCCGCGTAGACCCGCGCCGCGAGGTTGAACTGCACCGGCGGGTCGCTCGCGCCGTTCGAGGCGGCGGTGGGAGCGCCGTTCGAGGAGGGGTCCGGCGGCTCGGCGGGTGCGGGCGCGGCGGGTGCGGGGTCGCCGTAGACCCGCGCGGCGAGGTTGTAGCCACTCTCCTCGAGGGACGACCGGGCCGGCGACGAGTCTGACATCGTGGGTAGCTTCCGCCTCTCGGAGGCGCTCGCGTGCTGGGGCTGGGACTATCTACCTTCCCTCAGAGTACGCGACTTCTGGACTGCGGCTCGATGCTGGCCCGGGTGTGCCCCGGACGTGGCTGGGGTGCGCCCTACGTGCGCTTGACGAAGGGGGTCGGCGGCCTGACCGCACCGAGGGCGCGCAGGTCGGCGATGGTGACGATGTTGCCGCTGTAGTCGGCGGGCTGGTCGGCAATCCAGAGGCAGGCATCGGACATCACGATGGGGTCCTCGAACTTGCTGGTGTCGGCATCCTCGCCGAGCGTGAAGGCGTAGCCCTCGGTCCAGACATCGACCTCCAGGCGGATGGCGTTGACGCTGACGCTGCGGCCCTGCAGCTCGACGGCGAGCGACTCCGTCAGCGCCTCCAGGGCGCGTTTGGTCGTGGTGTAGCTCGCCCGCCCGAAGCCGGGCTCCACGGCGACGCGTGACGAGATGTTGATCACCCGGCCATGCCCGGCTTCCACCATGCGCGGGCAGATCTCGGTCATCAGCAAGAACGGCGCGTTGAGATTGATCTCGACGGCCAGCCGCCAGCGCCGCATCGGCTGCTCCAGCGAGGCGCCGGTGGGGGCGATGGCGGCGTTGTTGATCAGCACGTCGATGCGCCCGAGCTCGCCGTAGGCTTGCTCCACAGCCGCGCGGCAGTCGTCCTCGCTGCTGAGGTCGGCGCCGACGGCCAGCGCACGGCGGCCCTCCACCCGCACGAGGTCGGCGGTCTCGTCGACGGTGCCGGGAAGCCTGGTCGGCTGATCGCCGGTCGAACGGGCGACGCAGACGATGTCGTAGCCGCGCTTCGCGAAGTCGACCGCCAGCTGCTTGCCGATGCCACGGCTTGCACCGGTGATGAACGCGACTGGTTCCGTCATCGCTTCCTCCTCGTGACTGCCCGTTGAGGCGGAGTGCCGCCGCGGAATGATGCCGCCGGTTGTTGGACAGCGACGGCGGTCTGGGAACGGTCGGCTAGAGGCCCTGCCAGCTGATCTTCGGAGGTGTTCGCTCGCGGTCCGAGGGCGGCTCCTCGGCCGGGTAGCCGAGGAAGATGTAGCCGACGATGCGGTCGCGCTCGGTGAGACCAAGGAACTCCTTGAGGGCGCTGTTGCGAGAGGTACGCCCCGTCCCCCACTTGGTCACGAGCCCCTCGGCGTGGGCGGCGAGCATGAGGTTCTGGACGGCGGCGCAGCAAGCGGCGTAGTCCTCGAGGTCGCGCACGGCCTCGCCTTCCGGGTCGACGGTCTGGCCGACGGCAATCATCACCGGCGAGCGCATGGCCGTGCGGCTGGCCTGATCGAGCGCTTCCTGATCGGGCGTGGATGGGTGGGTGCCCTTCAGCCACTCGACCAGGACCTGACCCATCTCCTCACGCGCCTGACCGGCAACGACGTGGAAGGTCCACGGCTCCGTGAGCTGGTGGTTCGGCGCCCAGACGGCACATTCGATCAGGAGCTCGATGACATCGCGTGGCGGTGCTTCCTCGCCGAAAGCGTCGGCCGTGTAGCGGCCGCGGATCGCTTCGAGTAGCTCCATGTTGGGGTCCTCCGAGGTGCGCGCAGGCGTTCGGCTCCGGCCTTCCCCTCCCCCGACCGAAGCTGGGTCGCGCACATCCTAACGCCGAGTCACATCCCGCGCCGCGATCGGACGCCGCCGAGCGCTTCACCGAAGGTGGCAGAGCGACGATAGGGACCCGACAATCTCCATGAGGCGTAGCGGGATGAGAACCCGGAGGCTGATGGTGCTGAAGAGCCGCTCGCGGTTGCTCGTGCTGGCGGCGACGGCCGTCGCCGTCGTCGTGGCGGCGCTGCTCGTCCGGCCGGCGCCGCTGCCGGCGCAGGAGCCGACGGTGAACGTCGCGCCGGCGCCGCCGGCGGGCGGAACCGCGGTGATCGTCGCCGGCACCGCCGACATCGTCGCGTTCGTCCACGCGCAGCAGTTCGAGGTGGAGTCGATCTGGACGCTCGACATCGTGACTCAGCGGTACCTGGTCTAAATCCCGGGCGCCCCGGCCTTCGCAAACACGCTGAAGGCGTCGGACGTGGTGACGCTGAAGGCGTCCGCCCCCTTCCGCCCGGCGTCACCCGATCAACCCGCAACACCCGCCCCGCCCACCTCAGCCGCGACGCCTGTCCCGACGGCGAGCGAGGATCCATGCGGCAACGCGCTGGGTGATGGCAACGTGATCATCTCTGGCCCCTCGGTACCGGCGGGGCCCCAGGACGGCGACCGCGTTTTCCG
>JASLOV010000195.1 GCA_030745285.1 Dehalococcoidia bacterium
TCGTAGCCGGCGGAGAACGCCCGGCCCGCTCCGCGCAGGATCACGCTGTGCACGCGCGTGTCGTTGTCGGCGTTGAGCAGCGCCGCCCCCAGCTCCGCCTGGAGCTGGCGCGAGAGCGCGTTCAGCTTCTCCGGCCGGTTAAGCGTGATGCGAGCGCGCCCGCGCTCCTTCTCGACAATGATCGTCTCGTAGCCGTCCTCAATCGCCATCGATTCCCCTTACCCGCGCCAGCCGGCGCGTCCCGTTTGCGGCGTCACCGCCGCCGCTGGCGGCCTACAGGTGCTGCAGCAGCCCGCCGTCAACCTTAAAGACCTGGCCGCTGACGTAACCGACGCCGCTGCCGGAGAGCCAGACCGCCATCGGTCCGACCTCCTCGGCTTCGCCCGCGCGCTTCATGATCGAGAAGCGCACGGCGCGCCCGGCGTCATCGACCTGCGGGTCGATACGGTCGTCCATCCAGTCCATCCAGCCGAGTGAGATGCAGTTGACCGAGATGCCGTGCTGTCCCACCTCCTGCGCCAGCGAGCGCACGAGGCTCTGTGTCGCGGCGTGCGCCGCGCCGTAGGCCGCCGTGTTCTGCACGCCTCGTTCGCCGAGCACGTGCGAGACGAGCACGATGTTGCCGCCCTGCTCGTTCTTCTTCAGTTCGCCCACCGCGGAGCGGGCGGCGAAGAACTGCGAGTTGAAGTTGACCGCCATCACCTGCTGCAACTCGGAATCGCTCGTCTTCGCGATCGTCTTGCCCAGGAACAGGTCCGGGCAGCTGGCGACGATGTCGAGGCCGCCCAGCTCCTTCGCCACCTGCCGCGTCGTCACCTGCACGTTGCGGCCCAGCGTCACGTCCATGACGTAGACGCCGGACTGCCCGCCCTGCGCCTCGACATCCTTCTGAATCTGCTTCGCCTTCATCACGCTGTCGTCCGCCTTCAGCGTGCAGAGTGCGACGTCGGCGCCGGCCTCGGCGTACGCGCGAGCAATCACGCCGCCGGCCGGCGTCTCCACGCCGATCACCATCGCCTTGCGGCCGGAGAGGTCGAAATGTTCGATGTCCGTGCTCATGGCCTCCCCCTACCCGTCCAGCTCGTGCTCGGGCGCGAAGTTGACGGGGCCGATGCCGCCCGCAAGCCCGCCGCCATCGATGATGAACTCCTGCCCCGTGACATAGCGCGAGGCGTCGGATGCCAGGAACACCGCCAGCGGGCCCAGCTCCCACCACTCGCCCAGCCGCCGCACCGGCACGAAGAGCCCGCGGTTCTTGCGGATCTCCGCCTCCTCGTCGCTGGCGGCAGGCCGCTGCGAGACGAAGCCGGGGACGATCACGTTCGCGCGGATGTTGTGCCGCCAGAGCATCGTCGCCTCCGACTTGGTGAGCGAGATAACCCCGCCCTTCGCCGTCGGATAGGCGAAGTTCTGGTTGCCGCGCAGGGCCGTGCCGGACGAGACGTTGATGATCACGCCGCCCTCACCCTGCTCCACCATCGCCTTCGACGCGGCGCGGCCGGAAAAGAACGTGCTCTTCAGGTTCGTCGCCAGCGTGCGCTCGAAGGCGTCGTCCGGGTGCTCCCAGAACTCGTACGGGCCGCCCGGGTCGCCGCCGCCGCCGGCGTTGGCGATCATGACGTCGATCTTGCCGTACTCCGCGACGCAGGCATCGACGACGGCGTTGACCTGCGCCGAGTCGGTCACATCCGTGGGCACCGCAACCGCCCGACCGCCGTCCCCGGTGATCTCGCCGACCGTGCCCTCGATCTGCTCGGGCGTGCGGGCGGCGCAGACCACGCTGGCGCCGACGGCGGCAAGCGCCTTCGCCATCGCCTTGCCGAGTCCACGCCCCGCGCCGGTCACGACCACCGCTTTACCGTCGAGTCGTAGCGTCTCCAACATCGAGCTCTCCATCCGGCTGCACTCGGCCATCGTGGCCCACGCGACCCGCGCGCAATGCGCGCGCACGAGCGCAGGGCTCGCGGTTAGAGCGTCCCCGTAGCCGATGCGCCGAGTACCGCGAGGCCGAGCGCGATTCTATACCAGACGAAGGCCCGCAGCGTGTGCGAGGCGAGAAAGGCGAGCAGCCCGCGGATCACGAAGACCCCGAGCACCCCGGCGACGACGGCGCCGGCGACGAGCGGCCCCCACTCGACGGCCTCGTCGCCCGAGACCGCCTCGGCCAGCTTCAGGCCGCCCGCGCCGAGTACGACCGGCGCCGAGAGCAGGAACGAGAAGCGGGCGGCCGAGTCCCGGTCGAATCCGAGGCCGCGCGCCGCCGCGATCGTCACGCCGGAGCGGGAGACGCCGGGAACGAGCGCCACCGCCTGCGCCACTCCAACGATCAGCGCGCGGCCGCCCGTCATCTGCTCCAGCCGCCCGAGCGCCCCGCCCCAGCTGTCGAGCGCCCAGATCACCAGCCCGAACGCGATCAGCATCACGCCCACGATCCACGGCTCGCGCAGGTTCTCCTCGATCGTGGCGTCCAGCAGGTAGCCGGCCACCGCCGCCGGCACGGACGCCAGCGCCAGCCAGATTCCGAGCTGGGCTCGTGGCGTCCAACGCCCGACGTGGCGGCCGTGCACAGTGAGGTCGCGGACGGCCTCGTAGACGATGCGCAGCCAGTCACGCCAGAAGTAGCCGACGACGGCGACCGCCGTGCCGACGTGCAGACCCACGTCGAAGGTCAATGAGCTGGCCTCGTCGCCGACAACGTGCGGGGCGAGGATGAGGTGCCCCGAGGAGGAGACGGGGAAGAACTCGGTGAGCGCCTGCACCGCACCCAGCAGTAACGCGCGCAGATAGTCGTCCACTGGCCCTCCGTGGCGGCGAGGCTACCCGCGCCGGGGCCGCCGGGCCAGCCCTCGGCCGCCCCCCGTTCCGTTACGACCAGCCGCTGATACGATTCGCCTCGCCCGGCGGATCGGCCCAGGCAGGACCGCCCAGGCAGGACCGGTCGCAGGAGGACCAGTCGCAGGAGGAGCGATGGAGATCTCGGACTGGCTCCAGCGCATCGTCCCGGACGTCCAGTCGCAAGACTGGCGCGATGGCTGCTGGCTGGGCCACATCAAGATTCGCTCCGCCGCCCATCATCCGCCCCTGCACTGGCTCGGCCGCGCACTCGATGCCGTCGACGCGGCGGGGGCGCTGGACACCGTCACGCAGCGCATCGTTCGCGCGCACGGGCCGGAGGCGTGCGAGGGCTGGAGCGAGGGTGACCAGCACGCCCAGGACGCCCTGACCGAGGCCTGCGCGATCGCCTGGGCGGCCGAACGCCTCGGCCCGCCGCAGCCCGTCGACGCGGGCGGCGGCCGCCTGCTGGTGCGGGTGCCCTCGGTGGACGCGGTCGTCGCGCCCCGCCGCCAGTGGCCGGTGCGTTCGCTCGACGACCTGCTCAAGCAGATCGGCGACGACGTCGCCCAGGCCTCCGCGACCGTGAACGGGGGGGCCGGGCGCGGCATCGTCTACGTAGACCTCAACCTCGCGCTCGACGCCTACGCCCGCGACGTCGGCTACCACGGCCCGATGACGGAGCCGGTGCGGGAGATGCTCAAGTTCTTCGGCCAGGAACACGGCCTCGGCTGGGTGCTGACCCGGCCCTTCGAGTGGGGCGTGCCGATCGAGGAGTGGTACTAGCCGGCCCTGGCCGCCGCGACAGCCCCGATCCGGGCGGATATCCTTCCTTGCACCGAACGATCAGTGCAGCGAAGGATGATCCATGGTCGAGAATCCACCGAGCGGATCCCCTCGCATCTCGCCGTACTTGCTCTACGAGGACGCCACCGCCGCCGTCGAGTGGCTGACCGAGGCGTTCGGGTTCGAGAATCGCGAGCGGCTGACCGACGCTTCGGGCGCGGTCAACCATGCGGAACTTGGCCTGGACGGCGGAATCGTCATGCTCGGCCAGCCCGGGGCGGACTACCAGAACCCATCGCACTCCGGGCACCGGCACAGTCAGGTCTACGTTTACGTCGATGACGTTGACGCGCACTTCGAACGCGCGCGCGGCGGGTGCGACCATCCTCCAGCAGCCAACAGACCAGTTCTACGGCGACCGGCGCTACGGCGCTCTCGACCTCGAGGGCCACGAATGGTACTTCGCCACCCACGTCCGGGACGTGAGCGAGGAAGAGATGCAGCGCGCACTGACCGAGCGGGAGCGGTAGCCGATCGCCGTGCTACCGCCAGCCATTGGCCGGCTATGGCCGCTACTCGCCATCGCACCAGAGATCGCGCGACGGCATCGGCGGCTGGTCCGGCACACCGAGGCCCGTCCACACCGTGGTCGTCGCGACGGCGACATCCAGCTGGAACAGCCAGTCATCGTCGTGGATGACGTGGTCGGCGCCCGCCCTGACCGCGGCCCACGTCGCCTCGTCGGCGTTCGGGATACGACGGGCGCGGCCGGTGATGTTGAACTCAAACTCATCGTAGCCGGCGTCACCCGGGTCCGGCGGCAGGGCGTGCAGCGCGTAGCGGCCGTCGTTAGCGAGGTCCCAGCGCTTCGGCGAGTCGCCGCTGATAGCGAGGAAGAGCCTGCCATCCGCGAATATCGGCGAGACCAGGTGCAGCCGCGGCGCGCCGCCGCGCCGCACCGTCGCCAGATAGGCGAGGCCGATGCCGAGGCGTTCACGGCCGCGTGCCACGAGCGGTGAGGCAGCCGCAAACTGATCCCACGTAGCCATCGCGATCCCCCCTCTTGCGCGGCGCGCCCACAGGCTACCCCGCCGGCTCCTCGGGCACGTCCCCATCCTCCGGCCCTTCAAGCCCCCGCAACGTCGCAGCCGCCCGCTCCAGCGCGACGAGGTCGTCCGGCGACAGCTCGCGCAGCTCATCGACGAGGCTGCCGACGCGCCGGTCGCGGCCGCGATACATCAGCCGCCGCCCCTTCGCCGTCGCGTGGACCCAGACGACGCGGCCGTCCCCCCGGTCGGCGCGGCGCTCGGCCAGGCCCCCGGCCTCCAGCCCGTCGACGACGCGCGACATCGTGGAGGGAGTGACGTGCTCGTCCGAGGCCAGCTCTCCGAGCGAGTGAGGACCGCCGAAGACCAGCACGGAGAGCGCGGAGAGCCGCGCCGCCGTCACCTCCAGCGCCTCGTCCTGGCGGCGCAGCCGGCGCACGAGGTGGATGGCGACCGAGTTCAGCTCCGTCGCGAGCGCGGAGAGCCGGGCGTCGTCGAAGCCGTTCGGGGCATCGGGGGCATCGGGTTCGCTGCTTGACATCGCACCCAGACTATTTGGTACATACAAATAACATAATGCTGCGGGAGGGGGCAACCATGAGCAGCACGACGGGACTCACCGTCACGACCATCGGCCAGATCACGCAGCCGGTGGCCGACCTGGACCGCGCGATCGCGTTTTACCGCGATGTGCTGGGCGCGTCCTTCACCGCCAGGTTCGACCCGCCGGGCCTCGCCCTCTTTGACTTCGCCGGCACACGCCTCATGCTCAGCGCCATCGCGGAAGACGGCGACGATGGAGCCGAACTGCCGAACGGCTCAGCCCTCTACTTCACCGTCGACGACGTCGATCTGGGCATCGAGCAGGTGCGGAGTGCGGGTGTCGAGATAGTGGCCGAGCCGCACATGATCAGCAGCGACGACGCAGGCGAATACGGCCCGCCGGGCGTCGAGACGTGGATGGGCTTCTTCCACGACCCGGACGGCAACGTGCTGGCGCTGATGGAGCTGCGCCCCCCGGCCTGACCGCCCGCAAGCCTCGCGGAGGGCGTCGACGGGCCACCCGTCCCGTATGCTGCGGCCCGGAGACGAGCCGAACAGCGACAGCGAGGGGTACGCCATGGCCGGCCAGATCGAAGCACGATTCGCGGGGAAGGTCGCCGTGATCACCGGCGGCGCCGGCGGTATCGGCCGGGCCGCGGCGGAGCGCTTCGCCGCCGAGGGCGCGAAGGTCGTCGTTATCGACCTCCCCGACTCACCGCTCGAGGAGAGCGTGGCCACGGTCGAGCGCGCCGGCAGCGAAGCGCTGGGGAGGCCGACGTCACGAGTGCGGCCGACTGCGAACGCTACGTGACGGAGGCGAAGGCGCAGTTCGGGCGCATCGACGCCTTCTTCAACAACGCCGGCAGCGAAGGCTTCGTCGGCTCCGCGCTGGAGTACCCGGAGGACATCTTCGACCAGGTGATCGCGGTCAACCTCAAGGGCGTCTGGCTGGGCATGAAGTACGTCGTGCCGATCATGCGCGACGGCGGTGGCAGCGCGATCGTCAACACCGCCTCGGTCGCCGGGCTGGGCGCAACGGCGAACATCTTCGCCTACGGCGCCAGCAAGCACGCCGTTGTCGGCATGACCCGCTCCGCGGCGATCGAGTTCGCGCCGATGGGTATCCGCACGAACGCGATCTGCCCATCGCCGGTGGAGACGGAGATGATGCGACGGCTGGAACGCGGCACGAACCCGGACGCGCCGGAAGCCGCGAAGGAGGTGATGGCGGCCCACAACCCGATGGGCCGCTACGCCGAGCCGGACGAGATCGCCGGCAGCGTCGTGCACCTCTGCAGCAGCGACTCCTCTTACCTCAACGGCGTGATCCTGCCGATCGACGGAGGGGTCCGCGCGCGCTGACGTGCAGCGGGCGGCTCAGCCCTCGCTTGGCTCGACGTCGACCAGCTTGCGGTAGCCCTGTTCCGTGCGCTCCATGCGCATCACGCCGGGATACTGCGCGTGCGTCATGATCACTAGCGCCTGCTCCTCGATCATGCGGTCGGCAAGCTGCCGCTTCGTCTCCATCGACACCATCGGCAGCACGTCGAGCCCCGCCACCCACGCCGTGCGTTCAAGTTGCACGCGGTGCTGCACGATGTCGCCCGTGTAGATTCCCGATTCGCCCCCCGAGCTGATCGCGACACAGCCATGGCCCTCGGTGTGCCCCGGCGTCGGCAGGAACTTCACCTCCGACGTGATGTCCGTCTCCCCGTCGACCAGCTCGAGGCGGTCCGCGATGGCCCCGAGGTTACGCTCGAGATACGTCGCTCGGGTGCGTTCGTTCGGGTGCGTGGCGTCGTGCCACTCTCGCTCGGAGATGACGTAGGTCGCGTTCGGGAAGGTCGGCCGCAGCAGTTCGTCATCGCCCGACGACGACTCGTCGACCGAGGTGTTCCACCCGCAGTGATCGGAGTGGAGGTGTGTATTGATGACGATGTCGATCTGCTCCGGCGTCACATCGAGCGCGGCCAGCGAATCGAGCAGCGTGCCGTCCTCGGCCGGCGACGCCGAGTCGCGGTCGCCCGGCTTGCCACCCACGCCGGTCTCGATCAACACCGTCTTGCCCTCGGACCGCAACAGCACGCAGTTGAGACCCGTCGCCATGCGGTACTGGTCGTCCAGCGGCGGTGCGACGCGTTCCCACATCACCCGTGGCACGACGCCGAAGATCGCCCCCGCGTCGTAGTAGTGGGTACCGTCGTTGACGACCGTGAAACGCACGGAGCCGATGTCGTACTGCGCGCCGGACTCGTGAATCATCGCATCTCCGCCGATCCTGTCTTGCCCGTCCTGTCAGAGGCCTCCGCTAGTACGAGTCGCTCACGAACGAGGTAATGCGTTCCGGCGTGAGCTTGAACAGCACCGTCCCCGGGCTGTCGCGGTACCCCTCCGCGAAGGGGCGACCGTGCTCCTCGCCGTAGTAGGTGAGCGCCATCTTCAGCACCGCGTCGTAGAGCGAACGGTCGGACTCCTCGACAACGCCGTCGAGCTGCACAGCGGAGTACGGCGGGTCGCGATCGTCGATGCAGAGCGAAGCGTGCGGGTCGCGCAGCAGGTTGCGCCACTTCAGACTGCGCCGCGAGGTGAACAGGTAGGCGGCGCCGCCGTCCCAGAGATACCAGATCGGCGCCTGCCGCGGCCGCCCCTTCGCATCGACGGTGGAGATCACC
>JASLOV010000196.1 GCA_030745285.1 Dehalococcoidia bacterium
TCCAGCTCCACGACGCCGAGGTTGTAGGGCAGCTCGTCGGTGAAGGCCGGGTGGTAGTTCTGGTGCATGATGCCGAAGGTGTGGAGCGTGCCCTTGCCCGAGGCCTCGGACCAGCTAAGGTCGTCGCCCAGGCACTCCGTGCACGTCTCAGTCGTCGGGTGCAGATTCGCCGAGCAAGTGTTGCAACTCTTGATCATCAGCACGCCGCGCTCCGCGCCGTCGAAGAACGCCTGCGATGTCTCGTCCGGGGTGGGTGCGGGCTTGGCCGGTCGCTCACGCTGTTCGGTCACGGTCTACTCCTCAGGATCGATGATCGTTTCGAGGTTGCTGCGAGGCTCGACACCGCTAGTTCTTGGCGTGCGGGCTGAGCACCAGCGCGGCGTGGTGGTCGAGAATGCCGCCCTGGGTGCTGACCAGCACACAGTCGTGCTTCGGCACCTGGCGCTCGCCGCCCTGGCCGCGGACCTGGATGATCGCCTCGGAGACCGGGGTCATGCCCCACATGTAGTAGCCGGACAGCTGGCCGCCGCCGGTGTTCGTCGGCAGGGCGCCACCAGGTTCGAGCGTCCCTCCTGACACGAAGGCGCCGCCCTCGCCCTTCTCGCAGAACCCATAGTCCTCGAGGGTGACGATCGTGGTGTAGGTGTAGCAATCGTAGAGCTCGCAGGCGTCGACGTCGGCGTTGGTGATGCCGGCCATGCCGAAGGCGGTCTCCCTGGCCAGCACGGCGCCGGTGTTGACCTCGTTCTCGGCGCCGGCATGCTGCGGGTTGCCGGGGTGGCCCTGGCCCATGCCGAGCACGTAGACCGGCGGCTGCTTCAGCTCCCGCGCCCGCTCCGCCGACGTCACGATCACGGCGACGGCGCCGTTGGTGACGAGGGTGCAGTCGAGCAGGTGGAAGGGCTCGATGATCCAGCGCGAGCCGTGGTAGTCCTCCAGCGTCATCGGCGCCCGCTGCATCGCGGCCGGGTTCATGCCCGCCCACTTGCGATTCGACATCGCGACCGCGCCGAGCTGGTCCTGGGTGGTGCCGTAGAGCGCCATGTGCCGTCGGGCGGCCAGCGCGTACGAGGTGTTCGCGCCGAAGAAGCCGTAGGACAGCCCCATGCCCCGGAGGCCCATCGGGCCTCCTCCTCCTCCGCCGTACGCGGCGCCGGCGGAGGTGCCGGGGCGCAGCGGGGCGTCGGCGAAGACGCAGACCACGGTGCTGGCCAGCCCGGCGTCGACCGCCAGCGAGGCGAACTGCACCATCTGCCCGGCCGTCGAGCCCTGGGCGTTCATGTGGTTGACGAGCTTGAGGTTGCGCATGCCGAGCGAGCGCTGGAGGCCGGTGGAGACGCCCTGCGTGACGCCGGCGTTGATCAGCAGGCCGTCGATGTCCTCCTTGATCAGACCGGCGTCCTCGATCGCGAGTCGGACGGCGTCGGCTGCCAGGCCTGATGCGCTCTTCGTGTACTCACGGGTCATCTCGGTCATACCGAGACCGGCGATCGCGGCTACACCACTGACGTTCGACATCTGCTCCTCCTCGCGTGATTGCTCTGTTGCGGTTGAGTGCTTGCTCTACTGCTGCTAGCTGGACTGCTGTGAACTGGCCGGCACCGGTGCGCCGTTGGCGGCGGCGCCGGAGCCGAGCAGCTCCGCGATCTCCGCCCCGCTCAGTCCGAGGTCGTGGCGGAGCACCGCCTCGGTGTCCCCCCCGAGCAATGGCGAGTGCTGGAGCGGGACGACACCCTCCATGCGGATCGGATTGCGCATCAGTTGCACCTCACCGACCGCCGGGTGGTCCACCGTCTGGATGAATTCGCGTTCGGTGAGATGAGGGTCGGTGAACAGGTCCATCGTGTCGAAGACGTAGCTGCACGGCACGCCCGCGGTGCCCAGCACCTCCATCGCCTCGTGCTTCGTGCGCTGGCGCGTCCACTGGGCGACCTCTTCGTAGAGCGCCATGCGGTTTTCGGCCATCCGTGCCGGGTTCGAAAAGCGTTCGTCGGTGAGCAAGTCGTGGCGGTCGAGGACGGTGAGGAGCGCGTCCCACATCGACTGTGTCGTCGGCATGATGAAGACCCAGTCGTTCGGGCCGTCGCCCTTGCAGGGATATGTGCTGACGAGGGCCTGGCCGTGATGGATGCCGGTGCGGGGGGCGGGCTCCTTGCCCCAGTTCATCAGGCCCAGCGTGCGCATGAACATCGTCACGGCTTCCTGCATCGAGATTTCGATGAACTGGCCCTCGCCGGTGCGCTGTTGCTGCACGTAGGCGGCGGTGATGGCCAGCGCCATCTGCATGCCGGTGCCGGTGTCGCCGAAGGTTGGGCCGGGATGGGTCGGCGGGCCGTCGGGCTCGCCGGTGACGGAGAAGGTGCCGGCCGCCGCCTGCGCCACCCAGTCATAGCTGTTGAAACCGGAGTAGGGGCCGGAGAGGCCGAAGCCCTTGATGCGGGCGTAGATGATGCGCGGGTTCACCGCCTTCATCGTCTCGTAGCCGATGTCGAGACCCTCGATCGCGCCGGGCCCGTAGTTCTCCACGAAGGCGTCGAAGTGCGGCGCCAGCTTCAGCAGCAGCTCACGGCCGCGCGGGTCCTTGAGGTTGAGCTGGATGCTGCGCTTGTTGGCGTTGTAGTTCATGAAGTACTGGGTGTGGTCCATGCCGGCGCCGACGCCGCGGCCGGGATCTCCGGTCGGCGGTTCGACCTTCACCACCTCGGCGCCGAGCCAGGCCAGCAGCTGGGTACACGAGGTCCCCGCTTCGTATTGCGTCATGTCGAGGACGCGCATCCCGTCGAGTGCTGGCATCGGTTGGACCCTTCCCGGAGCAGGCTGAGGCGAATCCTACACTGCCGCCGCTGCGCACGCGCGTATACTCCGGCGGCGGTGCACTGGGGGTGGCGCATGTTTCCAATCGTAATAGTTCGGCAATACGAGCAGCTGGTCGTCTTCCGATTCGGCAGGCTCACCGGAGTGCGCGGCGCGGGGATCACCTGGCTGTGGCCGATCATCGACCGCGGCGTGAGGGTCGACATGCGCGAATTCGTGCTCGACGAGCCCGCGCAGACGTCGATCACGAAGGACAACGCGCTCGTCGATATCGATTTCGTGGTGTTCATGCAGGTCGCCGACCCAGAGGCGTCCGTGATCAACGTGCAGGACTTCATCCAGCAGGTCCGTAACCTGGCGACGACGACACTGCGAGCGGTGATCGGGGAGATGGAGGTTGAAGAGGTCCTCTCGAAACGGGAGGAAATCAACAACCGTCTGCGGATGAAGATGTCGGAAGAGACCGGTCGCTGGGGTGTCGAGGTGAAGGCCGTCGAGATCCGCGGCATCGAGCCCGATCGCGACATCCAGGAGGCGATGACGCGGCTGCTCACGGCCGACCGCACGAAGCGTTCGCAGATCACCGAATCCGAGGGCGAGCGGCAGTCGGCGATCAACGTCGCCGAGGGCGGTAAGCAGTCCGCCATCCTCGAGGCCGAGGGCTCCCGGGAGTCGGCGATCCTGCGCGCCGAGGGGCAGCGGCAGGCCCAGATCCTGGAGGCAGAGGGCTTCTCGATCGGCCTGCAGCGCATCTACGAGACGGCGAACCAGGTGGACTCCAACACGATGGGGCTCCAGTACCTCGAGATGATGAAGCGGCTGGTCGAGGGCGAGTACACGAAGTGGATCATCCCGATGGACCTGGCATCGATGGCGGGGACGCTCAGCAACTCACTGGCGGGCGTCAGCAGCGCGTCGACCGACGGCGCCGGCTCGTCGAACGGCGGCTCAGACGCTGGCTAGCAGTTAGCCGTTCGTGTACGGCTCTCCGTCGACTCCGGTCGGCGAGATGTAGTTGCGCGCGACGAGGGCGACGAACGCGCCCACCATCAGCGCGATCGCGAGTGCGCCAACGGCGAGCGCGATCAGGATGCTCTTGAGGTCGGTGTCGGTGGTGCCCTGGCCGACGAGGATGCTGAGCCCGAGCACGATCACGATCGCGCCGACGCTGCCGAGGATGCCGCCGCTGGGCACGAACGCCTCCAGCACGAAGAGCGCGATGCCGAGGACGAGGAACGCCACGGCCGCCTCGCCCGGCAGCAGCGTGCCGACGCCGAGGAACGAGGCGATCGTCGCGGTGATGCCGACGACCCCGGGCAAGAACAGCCCGGGGTTGAAGAATTCGATCGCGAGCCCGGCCAGCCCCACCACCACGAGAATCGAGACCACGATCGGGTTCGAGATGATGCCGAGCACGCGCTCGTAGAAGTTGCGGTTGTTGAAGACGACCTCTGCGGCGACGACATCGAGGGTGACCGTCTCGCCGGAGAGCAGCGTCACTTCCCGACCCTCCACCTCCGCCAACAACGCCGTCAGGCTCGGCACGAGCAGGTCGACGACCCCGAGCGCGAGTGCATCGCCGGGGCCGAGCGACGCCGCCTCGCGCACCGCGGCCTCCGCCCAGTCCGCCGCCTCGGGACCGCGGCGCTCCGCCACGGCGCGAGCGAAGGCGACAGTGTCGTTCGTGACCTTGCGACCGAGCGCTCCCTCGATGTCTCCGCCTGTGCCGGTGACCGGGGTGGCCGCTCCGATCGTGGTGTTCGGCGCCATCGCCGCGAGGTGGCCCGCCATGGCGATGAAGGTGCCCGCGGACGCTGCCCGGGCGGCGGGCGGGCTGACGAAGGTAAGGACGGGCACCTCGGCGGTCTCGATGCGGCTGACGATGTCGCGCATCGCGTCGATCGAGCCGCCGGGCGTGTCGATCAGCAGCACGACGGCCGATCCGTCGTCGCGTTCGGCGCGGTCGATGCCGCGGTCGATGTAGCGCTGAAGCACGCCGTTGACCTCGGCGTCGGCGGTGAGCACGTGTACCGCGCCCGGGTCGGACTCCGCGGCGCAGGCGGCGACGACGAGCGCCAGGGCGGAGAGCGCGGCGAGTGCAGTTGCGAGCGGTGGCCCGCGGCGCGGCATCTCAGCCGTCCGAGCGGCGTCCGCGCGGGCGACATCGATTGCGACCGGGAGGGCGGCGCGACCCCATTCCGTGAGGTCGCGTTCGTAACCGGGGGCGTAGCGCTCCAGCAACAGGTGACGGGCCAAGGCGTCCTCGTCGGAGGCCGTCACCTCGCGCGCCGTGCCGCTGAGGGTCTGTCCGGCGATGCGAACGGAGACCCGGGGTTGCTTGCGGATGTTGCGCACCCAATGGGAGCGGTCGCGGCCACCGGACATCAGATAGAGCGTGTCGTTCGCGATGCCGAACCAGATCTCGATCTCTCGCGGCTCACCGCTGCTGCGCCCCGTGGTCGTGAGATAGCAGTACTGCTCACTTGCGAGTGCGGGGTCGAGCGTCATGCGGCCTCCCTGGCCTGCGTGTCAATCGCGTGACTGGCCGGCCTCGCCCGACCTTACGCCGTGACCGCGCTGGGAACGTAGCGCGCGAGGAAGAGGCTCATCACGTCGGCGCACTGGCGGGCGAAGACCGGCTCTGCGTCGAAGGCGTGCGGCTGGCCGGCGTACATGTGCAGTTCGACGGGTACCTGGAGCTCATCGAGAGCGCGGGACATCAGCATGCTCTGGTCGGGCTCGACGGTCTCGTCGCCGTTGCCGTGGATCAGCAGTGTCGGCGGGAAACTGCTGTCGATGTGTGTGACGGGGCTGGCGAGCCGGGCGGCCTCCTCGCCCGCGTCGCCGACGAGGACGCGCCCGCCGCCGACACCGGCGCTGAAGTCCGTCGGCGCGTAGATCGCAATCGCCGCGGCGACGGCCGTGCTCACGCCGGGGTTGCCGCCCTCGCCCTCGAACTCGGCCAGTCCGGCCGTGCCGGCGGCGAGCAGCGCCAGGTGCGCGCCCGCCGAATTGCCTTTGACGGCGATGCGGTCCGGGTCGAGGCCCAGCTCGCCGCTCTTCGCGCGCATCCACCGGATCGCCGCCTTCACGTCCTCGATCTGCGCCGGCCAGGGCGCCTCGGGCGTCAGGTGATACTTGGTGGCGACGCAGACGTAGCCCGCTCGGCCGAGCCTCAGGCCGTACGCGCGAAGCTGGCTGCGGTCGCCCTCGCGCCATCCTCCGCCGTGGATGATCAGGACGGAGGGCGCGTTGCGGGCGCCGCCGGGCGGCGTGAAGACACCGCATGCCAACTCGCGGCCGCCGCCGTTGCCGAAGACCACACCCTCTTCGATCGTCACCCGTTGCTGCTCGTCGACTATGGCGTCTCCTGTTCCGCGGACCCTCATGGCATCGGCCAGACGGTCGCCGCGTGCGGCGCTCGCGCCCGGGGTATGCCCCGAACGTGCCTCGGGCAGGCATCGTACACCGGTGGCGGCGGCGCGAGTCTTGGCCGCTGTAGCGTTCGCGTATACGCTCGCCGGGCTGCCTTCGATGCGCGATCGGCGGCTGGAGTCAACGATGCGGCCAATCGAAGAAATCGTTGCCGGGATCGGGCTCGACTGGGATTCGATCGAACCACACGGCCGCGACAAGGTGAAGATTCCATTGACCGCGTTCCCGCAGGGCGATCGTGGCAAGCTGATCGTGGTCACGGCGATCACGCCAACGCCGGCCGGCGAAGGCAAGACGACGACCTCGATCGGCCTCGTCGACGGGCTGGCGCTGATCGGGCGCGAGCCGGTGCTGACGGTGCGAGAGCCCTCGCTCGGCCCGTTGTTTGGCCGCAAGGGCGGGGGGACCGGCGGCGGGAACGCCACGGTGCACCCCTCGACGGATATCAACCTGCACTTCACCGGCGACTTCCATGCCATTCAGTCGGCGCACAACTTCCTGGCGGCGATGACGGACAACGCCGCCCGTTCCGGCGCGATAGACGGCTTTGCGGCGGAGGGCATCACCTGGCGGCGCGTCACCGACGCCCAGGACCGCGGCCTGCGGAGCGTCGTGACCGGCATCGGCGGACGCCTGGACGGGCCCCTGCGCCAGACCGGCTTCGACACCTCTGCCGCCTCCGAGATCATGGCGATCCTCGCGCTCGCGAACGACTACCTCGACCTGCGAAAGCGGCTCTCGGACATCGTCGTCGGGTGGAAGAACGGGCAGTCACCGGTCACGGCCGGCGACCTCGGCTCTATTGGCTCGATGATGGTGCTGCTGAAGGACGCCCTGAAGCCGAACCTCGTGCAGACCGTCGGCGGACAGCCGGCGCTCGTGCATGCCGGGCCCTTCGGTAACATCGCGCACGGCTGCTCCTCGATCGTGGCCGACCGCCTCGCGCTGGCCTGCGGCGAGTACGTGATCACCGAGGCCGGGTTCGGTGCGGACCTCGGGTTCGAGAAGTTCATGGACATCAAGGTGCGACAGGGCGGGGCGGAACCATCCGCGGTCGTCGTCGTCGCCACTGTGCGCGGCCTGAAGTGGCACGGCGGGGTGGCCGAGGACGAGTTGACCGAGCCGAACCTGGCGGCCGTCACCGAGGGCACATCGAACCTCCGTCACGCCCTCGCCATCGTCGCCCACTACGGCCTGCCGGCGGTGGTCGCGATCAACCGATTCCCGGACGACACGGCGGAGGAGATCGCGGCGGTGCAGCGCATCGCGCTGGAGGCCGGTGCGCTGGCTGCGGTCGAGGCGAAGGGCTTCGAGCTGGGCGGCGAGGGCATGGTCGAGCTGGCCGAGGCCGTCGTCTCGGCAGCCGAGCAGCCCTCGAGGGTGGAGCTGCTGTACGAGGACAGTGACTCCACAATCGACAAGGTCGAGACGATCGCCAGCGAGCTCTATGGTGCGGGCCAGGTGATCTGGGCGCCGATGACGCGCACGACCGCCCGTCGCTTCGAGCGCAACGGCTGGCACTTCCCGCTCTGTGTTGCGAAGACCCACCTCTCGGTCTCGGCCGACCCGACGCTGCTCGGTGCGCCGACGGGGCACAAGTTCACGGTGAACGAACTGCGGGTCGCCGCCGGCGCCCGGCAGGTGATCGTGCTGGCCGGCAACATCGTCACGCTGCCCGGCCTGCCACCCAGCCCGAACGCGCTCAACATCGACCTCACGGAGGGGGAGCAGGTCGTTGGCCTGGTGTAGCCGGGGACGGCGCACACGCAGCGGCCGATCGCGAACCGGCTGATGGCCGCACCGTACGACGTCATCGTGGTCGGGGCGGGCAACGCTGCGCTCTGCGCAGCACTCGCCGCTCGGGAGGGTGGCGCCAACGTCGTCGTGCTCGAGAAGGCGAGCGAGGGCGAACGCGGCGGCAACACCTTCTTCAGCGGTGGCGGCTTCCGCTTCCCGTATGAGGGCCTGGACGACATCCGCACGCTGATCCCGGACCTGAGTGACGAGGAGGCCGATGGCATCGATGTCGGCTCGTACCCGGCGTCGGCGATGCGGTCCGACCTGATGCGGGTGACGGAGGGGCTGGCCGACCCCGGGCTGGTCAACACCCTGCTGGCCCGTGCCTACCCGACGGTGAACTGGATGCGCGAGCATGCCGGCCTGCGCTGGGTGCTGATGTACGGACGGCAGGCCTACCGCGTCGGGGGCAAGCTCAGCTTCTGGGGCGGCATGATCACGGAGGCCGTCGGCGGTGGCGAGGGGCTCTCAGAGGCGCTCTTCCAGGCCACGCTCGACCACGGCATCGATGTTCGATACGACGCCAATGTCGTCGGCCTGCTGACGGATGAGCAGGGCGGGGTCCACGGCGTACGGGTCCGCGGCGAGGACGGGTTCGACGATGTCGATGCCGGGGCGGTCGTGCTGGCGGCCGGCGGGTTCGAGGCCAACGTGGAGATGCGCACCCGCTACCTGGGCCCGGGCTGGGAACTGGCAAAGGTGCGGGGGACACGACACAACACCGGCGGCGCGATCCAGGCCGCGCTGGCGGCCGGCGCGCAGTCGTATGGCCACTGGTCCAGCGGGCACGCCGTGGCCTGGGACCTGAACGCCCCGCCGACCGGCAATCGCCGCATCGGCGACCTCTACCAGAAGCACTCGTACCCGCTGGGCCTGATCGTCAACATCGACGGCGAGCGGTTTGTCGACGAAGGAGCGGACCTCCGCAATTACACCTACGCGAAGTACGGTCGGGAGATCCTGAAACAGCCGCACAGCGTCGCCTTCCAGCTCTTCGACCAGCAGACCGTGGAGATGCTGCGCGACGAGTACCGCATCCGCGAGGTGACGAAGGGCGAGGGCGCCACCATCGGCGACCTGGCCGAGGACCTGGGCATCGACCGCGCTGGCCTCGAACGCACGGTCGCCGAATTCAACGCCGCCTGCGCGGACGATGTCTCGGAGCGCTACAACCCGGCCCGGCTCGACGGTGTCGGCACGGACGGCATCACGCCGCCGAAGTCGAACTGGGCGTTG
>JASLOV010000197.1 GCA_030745285.1 Dehalococcoidia bacterium
GCCGCACGCGTGCATCACGCCGACCTGCTGGCCCAGATACTCCGTTCGTACCGTGGACGCGAACGGATACGACGTGTCTTCGGTGACCGGCAGTGCGTCCATGTCGGCGCGGACCGCCACGACGTCGCCCGGCAGGCCGCCCCGCAGGATGCCGACGACGCCGGTGTGGGCGACGTCGACCGTGACCTCGTCGAAGTCCAGCTCGCGCAGGTGCTCGGCGACGAGCGCCGCGGTCTCGAACTCGCGGTTGCCCAGTTCGGGGTTCTGGTGGATCCGCTGCCGCAGTTCGATGATCTGGTCGGCATACCGGTCGACCGCCTCGTCGATCGCGGCGTCCTGACCATGCGCGCCCGGAGTCATCCCCACCGTCAGCGCGAGAGCGACGAACATCGCTCGCCTCGTTCTCATTCCGTCTCCTCCCTCACGGGTCGACCCCGAGCCGCTTCGACATGATCTGATACGGCGAATCGGTGAACCCCGTCCGCGCGTACGCGCGGATCGCCTTCGTGTTCTCCTGGTGCACGTACAGACGGAGGTCGGCCGCGCCCGCGGCGCGAGCGGCGTCCTCGATCGTCGCCAGCAGCAACCGCGCGAGCCGTCGGCCACGGTACGCCGGCGTCACGAACATGCTCTGCACCCACCAGTAGTCGGCGGCGTTCCAGTTGCTCCACTCGCGCGTCACCGACGCGCTGCCGACCACCTCGCCGTCGGCCGTTTCGACGACCCAGTAGGTTGCCACCGACGGATCCTCGAGGCCAGCCTGGACGCCGCGTCGAAGTCGCTCCGGCGCCGGGGTCAGGCCTTCGGCATCAGCTGCCTCCGCCGCGGCGAAGCCCGCGATGGTGTCGAGGTCGGTCATCGTGGCCCGACGGACGGTGAAGGTCGATTCGGCCGATTCGTTCATGGAGGGAACCCGTCGGGTCACTCGATCGGCAGACAGAGCAAGTCGCCGGCAAGGACCAGGTTGCCGTCGAACGCCTCGCGCACGATCGAGACGTTGGCCGCCTGGTCGGCCAGGCTGAAATCGCCGTAGCGCGGGTGTGCCGGATCGAGGCCGCTGAGGTGACTGAGGACGAGCGTGTCGACACCGGCGTCTCGGGCGATCTGGCCGACGATGCTCGGACGCGCATGCAGCGGCCCGTCGGTCGCTTCGGCGACAGCGAAGTGCATCACGAGGACGGTGGCGTCGCGGGCGAACTCCACGAAGCCCGGGTCGGCGCCGGTCTGATCGCTGCTGAAGACGACACTCGCGTCTCCGACCTCGGCGCGATAGGCGAGGGAGGGCACGTTCGCGTGCGGCACGCCCTGCGCCGTCACTCTCAGTTCCGCGGTGTCGAAGACGATGGCCGGATCTCCTCGCGTCGCGTCGACCGTCGTGACATCGAGCGCCACGCCCGAGTTCCCGCCGCCCACGGTCCCGGACAGGATTGGAAACGCGCCGGACCCGTCGCCGAAGAGGCGGTCGAGAAACGTGTCGACGGCTGGAAAGGCGTCGTTTGCAGATGGTCCGACGAACGGGAGCGGCGCCGTCCGGAAGAGCTGGCTCACCCAGAGCAGCGCCGGGACGTCGGAGACGTGGTCGGGATGGAAGTGACTGATGGCGAGCAGTGACAGATCTTCGATCCGCGCGCCGGCTTCGCCGAACCGGACGAACGCCCCGCCTCCCGCATCGACCAGCAGCCGGGCGCGCCCGTCGATCCAGACCAGGTAGCTCGACGACGCGCGGCCGTCGCGCGGGAAGGGTCCGCCCGAGCCGAGGACCTGGACGGCGACCGGCGCGTCGCGGCAGATGTCCTGGCCTGCGTCTGCGGCCTCGACCGCACCGAGGCACAGCAGCACGGCCAGGGCAACGCGACATCTCGGTTCCACAGGGGGAAGCTTACTTACTGCCGGATGGATTTGCGCATTTCGGATTGTTGGTATATTGTATGCCACTTGAAACGGCCCTGTTTTCGGCCGTCTAGTGCACAGCCAGCATGCCTGCCACCGCGCTCAAGCTCGAGCCGCTCGACACCAGCGACGCCCTGAAGAACCGGATCTATCTCCGGCTCAAGGAGGCGATCTGTTCGGTGGACATCTATGCCAAGGCCGAGGAGCCGAGGCTCGACGAGCGCCAGCTCGGCGAGGCGCTGGGCGTGAGCCGGACGCCGATTCGCGAGGCGCTGGCGCGTTTGGAGCAAGAGGGTTTCATCCGGACCGTGCCCAGAAAGGGCGCGTTCATCATCCGCAAGACGAAGCAAGAGATCCTCGAGATGATCACGGTCTGGGCGGCGCTCGAGAGCATGGCCGCGCGCCTGATTACCGAGCACGCGACCGACGACGAGATCTCGACGCTGCGGCGGATGTTCGCCACGTTCGACGGCGGGCAGGTGAAGGCCCGGATCGACGAGTACTCGGCCACCAACATCTCGTTTCACCAGGCGCTGCTGCAGCTGAGTCGGTGCGACCTGCTGAATCGGCTGGCCGAGAACCTGTTCGTTCACATGCGGTCGATCCGGATGCAGACCATCGGGGACCGCGACCGGGCGCGTCAGTCGATCATCGACCATATGCAGATCATCGAAGCGCTCGAGAGCCGCGACACCGATCTGGCGGATCGGCTGGTACGCGAGCACAACCTGAACCTCGCGACCCACGTCGAGCAGCACGTCACGTTTCTGGATTGATCGTTGCCACCATTTCCGCGGACGACATCACTCGAAGATATACGGAGAAGCCGCATGCCAACAGCAGAACCCAGGCCGAAGCCGAGCGCGGCCGCGACGGCGCCTCAACAGATCTCCGGTGGCCATTTGGTCGCCAAGGCGCTGAAGGCCGAGGGCGTCGAGGTCATCTTCACGCTCTGCGGCGGCCACATCATCGACATCTACGACGGGTGCCTCGATGAAGGCATCGAGATCATCGACGTGCGTCACGAGCAGGTGGCCGCCCACGCGGCCGACGGCTACTCGCGGCAGACGGGCAAGCCGGGGTGCGCGGTGGTGACCGCGGGGCCTGGAACGACCGACGCCATCACGGGCATCGCGAACGCATTTCGCGCGGAGAGTCCGATGCTGATGATCGGCGGCCAGGGTTCGCTGACCCAGCACAAGATGGGTTCACTGCAGGACCTGCCGCACGTCGACATCCTCTCGCCAATCACGAAGTTCGCGGCGACGGTGCCGTCCACCGCGCGCGTCGCCGACATGGTCTCGATGGCGTTCCGCGAATGCTTCAACGGCGCGCCGGGTCCTTCGTTCCTCGAGATTCCGCGCGAC
>JASLOV010000198.1 GCA_030745285.1 Dehalococcoidia bacterium
TGCCCGGCGTACGAGCATTCGATGTGGGCGCGGTCGATCTGGCCCTCCAGCGCCTGGATCAAGGGGATCAGATTGCGCAGGTGCTGCTCCTGCGTCGCCGGGCGCCGGCCCATGTCGCCGAGGCAGAAATGCACGGTCCGGCGGACGCCCTCAACGTGGCGGAACGGGTAGGTCAGCCAGGGCACGATCTCGGCGACGGTGCGCGACTCATTGATCAGCCCGATCGCCTCACTGGGAGCGTCCAGCTGCACCTCGGCGGCGTCGGCCGCGACCATGTCCAATACCTCGTCCTCCACGATGCGCGCCATGTTCTCCATCTGCTCCGGCAGGCGGGGGTCGCTGGCGAAGGAGCCGGTCATCGTCAGCACTGAGGGCACGGCGGTCTTGTCGAGGGCGGGCTCGATCGCCTTCTCGCGGCGGTACGCCTTCGCGTGGCCCGTCCCGTTCGGCGCCGAGATGTCCCCGGCGATGGCGTAGCGCCCGGCGCCTTCGTACCCGGCACGGTGATCGCGCTTCTTGATCACCTCCAGTCCGTCCAGGCGCGGCGGGACATGGTGCACGAAGTCAGGGGCGAACACCTCGCCGCCCATGATCTGGTCGAGCCCGCAGCCGATCTGCTCGTCGATAGCGATGCGTGCGGCCTTCTGCAGCCACTCGTACCCCGTCTCGTCGGTGAGCGCGCCCTTGTAGTACGAGGTGAGGTAGCGCTTCAACCCGAACGGGATCGGCCAGCTGCCGACCGTCGTGGTGCGAATCATCGCGTGTCTCCCTCCTGTCCGGCCCCGCGCCCGCTACATGTCGATCAGCACACCCGGGTTCAGGACCGCGTTCGGGTCCACGGCGAGCTTCGCCGCGCGCAACGCCGATGCGAACAGCTCCGGGCGCTGCTGGTCGTACCACGGGCGGTGCAGCCGGCCGACGGCGTGGTGGTGCGTCACCGTCGCACCGCCCGCGATGAAGGCGTCGAGGCCAGCCTTCCGCACCTGGTAGGCGTCCTCCTCGGTCAGGCCGGGGCGGTAGAGCCCGGCGTACGTGTAGTACGGCGCGGGGCCGTCCGTGTAGACGTGAGTGAAGCGGCAGTTGACCGTGCCGCCGCCACAGATCTCCTTGAGCGCGCCGAGCAGCGCCGCGCGCACGCTGCGGTCGAACTCGGGCCAGCGTTCCCAGCTGATCGAGGTCTCGACGGTTCCGCCGATCGTACCGATGCCCAGCGCGCTGCCGCCGCTAGGGATAAACGCGTCGCGCCAGGCACCCACCGCCCCTCCCCTGCCCGTCGGCTGACCGGCGTCCGCCGTCAGGATGTCGGCGTCATCGATCACTCCGCCGGCGTCGCGCGCGATCTCCACCGCCTGGCGCACGCCCCAGTCCTGCGAAATCTCCGCGGACTCGAAGCCGATCACCAGCAGCGCCTGATCACCGTCCATGCCGGCGCTGCCCTGCGCCAGTTCCGGGTCGAGCAACCGCAGGTTGGCCGGCCAGAGCTTGGCCTGCACAATGCGACGCGTCGCCTCGTAGCCGGCCTCCCAGCTGGGGAACGTCACCCCGGCGGTGGCGCGGTACTCGGGGCGTTTCTGGATGCGCATCCATGCTTCCGTGATCACGCCCAGCGAGCCCTCGCTGCCGACCACCAGCCGGTCGGGGCTCGGCCCCGCGCCGCTGCCCGGCAGCCGCCGCGACTCCCACCAGCCCGATGGGGTGAGCATCCGCGTCGACTCCACGAAGTCGTCGATGTGCGTGTGGTTGGTGGCGAAGTGCCCGCCGGAGCGAGTCGCCACCCAGCCGCCGAGCGTGGAGCCGGCGAAGCTCTGCGGGAAGTGGCGCAGCGTGTAGCCGTGCGGTCGCAGCTGGTCCTCCAGCGCCGGTCCATACGTACCCGCCTGGATCAGTGCGGAGCGCGAGGTCTCGTCGATCTCCAGCACCTGGTCGAACTGGTCCATGTCGATCGTGACGATGCCGCCCCAGTCATCGGGCGGGGTCACGCCGTTGGCCGACGAGGAGCCACCGCCGTAGGGGATGGCGGCGTAGCCGTTGTCGGAGCACCACTCCAGCACCGCTTCCAACTCCTGGTCGGTGCGGGGGTGCGCCACCACGTCCGGCGGGTTGTCGAACTGACCGCGAATCTCCTTCAGGCGGTCGCCCTTGCTGTGCAGCGCCCGCTCATAGTTGTCGGTCAGGCAGAACTCGGCGATCGAATCCGGCGGCTTGATGCGCGGAGCGCGCAGCTCGAGGTCCTCGACGCGCGGGATCGGGGGGATGTCCAGCTCGACGCCCCAGCGCTTGGCCAGCACCGCGGCCTGCTCGCCGCGCTGCTGCTCGGTCGGTTCGTCCGCTTCGAGGCCGAACATCCAGATGCTCTGCCGCGGGTGCGCCTTGAGCGCCGTCTCGGTCGCCATCGTCATTCGCCTCCACTACCAGCCGCTGGGCGCGAGGATTATACGGCCGTCGGCGGTCGAGACTGTCGCCGCCGGCTCTTGTTGCTCACTGACTTCACGTCGAAGGGCTGCGGCTGACGGTCCCACGATCGCCCGGTGGCGTGCGGGCCAGCGGCCGGTAGACGGCGACGAAGGTCGTCGGAGACCCTTGCGCCCTCGGCCAGCGAAAGGCGCGACAGCGCGTCCGGGGCGGCAGGATCAGCACGTCGCCGACACCGAGCACGCGGTCCTCGGCACCCTCCGCCTCGAACTCGACGCGGAGGCCACCC
>JASLOV010000199.1 GCA_030745285.1 Dehalococcoidia bacterium
CATAGGGCAGGTGACGACATGACGGTCGACGCACAGACACTTGCCCAGCAGGGACTGGCGCCGGAACGGCCGCTTGCCGAACGCACCTGGAAGGAGGTCCGGAACTTCGTCCGCGACTATCCGCTGGGGACCGTCGGCGCGGTGATCACGATCATCCTGCTGGCAATGGCGGTCGCGCCCCAGTTGTTCACGACCCACGATCCAGACATTCAAGTGTTGCGCGACCGCTACGCCGGCATCTCGTGGAGCCACTGGTTTGGCCAGGACCAACTCGGCCGTGACCAGTACTCCCGCATCATTTACGGCGCCCGGACCTCAATCATCATCGGCTTCGGCGTGATCACAGTGACGAGCAGCATGGGCCTGACGATGGGCATCGTCTCCGGCTACTTCGGCGGCTGGTTCGATACCGTCTGGCAGCGCATCGTCGACGTCGCCATCGCCCTGCCGGGGCTGCCGTTCACGATCCTGCTCGTGACGGCGCTCACCCAGATACGGATGGAACTGCGGCTGGTGCTCGGCGTCTCCGTGCTGATCTCCTTCAGCACCTCGCGGATCATCCGCAGCCAGGTGCTCTCGCTAAAGGAGCAACCCTATGTGGAGGCGGCGCAGGCGGTCGGCGCCTCAAATGCCCGTGTGATGTTCCGGCACATTCTGCCCAACGTCATCCCGTTGATCCTGATCTCCGCCTCGACGCTCGTCGGCATCGCCATCTTGCTTGAGGCGGGGCTCTCCTTCCTCGGCTACGGAGTGCAGCCGCCGACGGCGAGCTGGGGCCGGGCGCTGAGCGACGCACGGGAGTTCATGACCCGGGCGCCGCACCTCGCCGTCTTCCCCGGGCTTGCGATCTTCGTGGCCGTCTACGGCTTCAACATGGTCGGCGACGCTATCCGCGACAAGGTCGACCCGCGCCTGCGAGGCACGAACTAGCAGCGACGCGAGCTGACGCGACAGAGACGGCGCCCCGGACCTCCGGGGCGTCGTTGCGTCTGCGGACTGGCGCTGACGAGGATGCGTCCGGTGAGGATGCGGCTGATTCCTTCTGCTCACAGTGGAAGCACCGGCACAGAACTAGCCGCGCCCGGGACCGCACACTCGATCCCGGGCGGGCGCGCAAGCCACCGCCCGCGCGAGAGGAGCGGCCGTGTCGAAACGGAGCACCGCCACCCCCATCACAATCGCCGCCGGCGTCATCTCCGCCGGCGTCATCGTCATCGCGGCCGTCGCCCTCGTGCTCACGAGTCAGGACGGTGAGGACTTCGCGCCGGTCGTCGGCGTGTGGCCCGCCGCCGTCGAACGCGGATTCGTCGAACACTCCGTGCAGTCCGGCTTCCTCGATCGCTTCACCGCGCAATGCGTCCTGGAGTCGCTACAGCAGGAATTCTCGCTCGAACAGTTCCGGCGAGGGCTCGATGACGCAGCCGCCACAGCGGGCTTCGGAGACGCCTACGTTCGCGCCCTTAAGCGGTGCAGTCTGATCCGGTCGAGGGAGCCCGGCCCGCAATGGTGTAGGCTGCCGCGCATGGCCTTCTTCAACCCCACCCGCCCATCATTCCTCGAGAATCCGCACCCTGCGCTGGCGCGTCTCCGAGCGGAAGAGCCCGTCTACTACGACAATGCCTTCGAGGCATGGGTCGTCACCAGCTACGACGACTGCGTCGCCGTGCTCCGTGACGCCGAGACGTACTCGTCGGTGCGGGCCGTGGCAAGCCGGGCTGACGCGGAGGCCGTGGAGGAATGGCACGAGGCCGTGTGGAGCGGCCATCCAACGCTGATCGACACGGACCCGCCGCTGCACACTCAGCTCCGTCGGTACGTCAACAAGGCGTACACGCCGGCAACCGTCGAACGCCTGCGCGGGTACATCGACGAGGCGGTCAGCACGCTGCTGGCGTCCGTCCCCGACGGGGAGCCGTTCGATGTGATGACGACGCTGGCGAAGCCGCTGCCGCTGATCGTGAAGATGGAGGACTTCGAGATGCCGGCGGAGCGACGCGACGAGTTCACCGCACTCGCCGTCACGCTGATGGGCGCGATGGACGTGACCGACAGTACCGAGGACAGTCTCAAGGGCGCTCACGAGGCCCGCCAGCGCCTCTTCGACTACTTCCGTGACGAAGCCGCCGCTGCCGAAGCCCAAGCGGCAGAAGCCGCGCCCACTGCGCCCAAGCAGGAGGCCTCCCAGCCGGACGCCACCCCCCGCCAGGACGGAGGCGATGGACTCCCCGATCCGGCGCCGGAGGTGCTGTTCTCCGCGATGGTAGACCTCATCATCGGTGGCAACGACGACCTCACCTACGGCATCGGAAACACCATCCTCGAGCTGCTGCGTCATCCGAAGCAGCTCGAAGCTCTGCGCCGAGAACCCGAGCGGCTACCGAAGGCACTCGAGGAGTTGCTGCGATACGACGGCCCGTCGCACGGCCTGATCCGCTACGCCTCCACGTACGCGACGCTCGGGGGCCGCGAGATCGCCGCGGGCGACGCCATCTTCGTCCTGAGCGGCGCGGCCAACCGCGACCCCAGCCGTTTCGAGGAGCCCGACCGTCTTGCGCTCGACCGCGACGACACCCGGCACCTCGGCTTTGGACGGGGGCCGCACTACTGTCTCGGCGCGCCGCTCGCGCGGATGGAGATGGCAGCCTCGATCGCCGGCCTGTTGTCTCGCTTCAGCACGATCAAGCTGATCGAGGAAGAGACGACCTACACCGGCAACTTCGTACTGCGAGGTCCGGAACGGCTGACCATCGTCGGCAGCCGCTAACGGTCTCTCGCTGAGCGTCGACTACGCCGGCCCCGCGATCGAGAGTCGCTTCGGCCCTCGGAAGGACAGCGTGCCGCCGCGGACGAGTCCGCCGCCGCCGAACCGCAGCTCATCGAAGCGTTCGAGCACCCCTTTGATTGCCGCGTTCGCCTGTTCACGCAGCAGCGGCATGCCCATGCAGTAGTGCGGCCCCCGACCGAAGCTGAGGTGACGATGCGGGTTCTCGCGCCGCACATCGAAGCGGTCGGGTGACGGGAACTGCGCCGGGTCGCGGTTCGCCGCGCCCACCAGCAAGAAGATTGCGTCGCCGGTTGCCACGTCCTTGCCGCCGAGGGTGGTGTCGGCGGTGGCGAAGCGCATGATGATCTGGTTGGGGCTGTCGAAGCGCAGCATTTCGTCGACCGCACCCGGGAGCAGTTCCGGGTGCGACCGCAGCTCCTCGGCCTGGTCCTTGTGCGCGATCAGCGCCAGCACGCCGTTACCCAGCATGAAGGCCGTCGAATTGTTCCCGCCCATGGCGACGTCCAGCGCGGTTTTGATCCGCTCCGCGGGCGTCAACGCCTCGGCCTGGGGGAGCGCGGCAAGCAGGCCTTCTGGGTGCAGCGAGCCCGGATCGTTCAGCGCGTCGGTGAAGTACTCCGTCAGTTCCTCCTGGCCGGCCTGGGCGGCCGCCAGCATCTCCGGGTCTCGCTCCGTGTCCACACGCCCTCGCTGGATCGCGGTGGCCCACTCGGTCAGCCGCCCGCGGTCCTCCGCCGGCACCCGCATCATCTCCATCACCACCGCGACCGGCAGCGGCTCGGTCAGCCCCGCCATCAGCTCGAACGGCTGCCCGCGCTCAGCGCGGTCGAGCAGTTCCCCGACGGTGCGCTCGATGAACGGCCGCAGTCCGGCCACCGCGCGAGGCGTGAAGGCGCGGTTGAGGCTCTGCCGCACCCGCGTGTGCTCCGGTGGGTCCATGCGCACCAGTGCCCGCGCCTCGCCGGTGGACACCTGGTCGCTCTGCTTCTGGAGCTGTGTGGCAACCTCGCCCTCGCTGTCGAGCGGGCTCGAGGAGAACCGCTGATGATCGCGCAGCACGTCCGCGCAGTCGTCGTGCGTGGTGACGATCCACGCCTGGAATTCCGGGCTGCGAAACACCGATGCCTCGTCCCGCAGCCGGTGGAGCGACGGGTACGGATCGGAAATGTAAGAGCGGCGGTAAGGATTAAAGAACGGCATCCAGCGGTGAATCTAGCATGTCCAAGCCCCCGCCGGGGCTCTGTTCGCCCACGCAACGCCTGGGGCGTAAATGTCCGCTGGCGCACGCGCCACACGGTGACGTCATCCGTACCGGTCGCACGGACAGCGACGTAGAAGGGCTCGGCGTCGATCGGGAGGCCGAATGCCAGCTCGCCACTGGCCTCCTCGCCGGGTGCAAGCCTGTCTACCGGGGGGCCGCTCGTGTAGGCGAGCGAGGTGACGTGATAGGCGTAGCCGTATCCGTCCAACGCGTAGACCTGCTGGCCGCTGGACCAGCGGAACGCCTCGTCGCCGTCGTTGCGCAACGTGACGTTCACGGCCACGAAGCTGCGACCCTCCAGCGGCCCAGCGTCGCCCGGCTCGGCCGCCTTCGCGTCATCGACGGTGATCACCGTCTGTCCGACCCTCACGCTCTCCCCTGCCCGGTGCAGGCGAGGCGGCTCGGGAATCGCCGGCACCGCCGCCAGCACCCCCGCCGCCTCGACCGGAAGCGTCCAGCTCGCGACCTGCGTCGGGAAGAACTGGGTGAAGGTCAGCTCATGCGGACCGCTATCGAGCAGCACCTCGAACGCGACCTCCGCTCGCAGCTCCCCACCGGGCGGGACGGTGACGTTCACCGTCCCGCGCTCGTACGCCCCCACGGTGACCCGGTGCGAGACGCCGTTGGCCGAACGCAGCTTGAACTGCAGGTTGCGCGAGATCGCGACGCTCTCCGAACCGACGTTCGCGATACGCGCGGTTACGACCAGGAAGGCCATCCCCTCGCGCGGGTCGCGCAAGAGGCCGGTCGAGTCGAGCCGGTAGCCCTCGATCACGACACTCAGGCCGACCGTCTGCGCCACGTCGCCCAGCGGCAGCGGCCCGATCGGCGCAAAGGCGGCGGGCGTTGCCGTTTCGGCCGGGAGCGGCGCGACGGCGGCGGGTACCGTGGCCGCCCCGCCCCCCGAGCAGACCATGGCCGACGCGGCGACGGCCAGCGCGAGTGCGAACAACCGACGGCCCACGCAAATCTCCCCGGATGCTCCTCCAGTGTCGACGCCGCACGCGGACGTCACCGTGAGCGCCGGCACAGAGCTCGCTCGCCACTCTCTTCCGCTGATCCCAATCTCCGGTATCCTCGGTCGCATGAGCACGTCTGACCTGCCCCCGGTCTTTGTACCACTTCCTAAGTTAGAGCCAGAACGGGTGCGAGCCGTCCCG
>JASLOV010000200.1 GCA_030745285.1 Dehalococcoidia bacterium
CGGCGCACTCGTCGGGCTGGCGCGGCTCGATCTCGCCGCGGGACTGTATGAGCCGGCGGCCGACCGTCTGACCCGCGCGACCGAAGACGATCCGGATAACGGCGCCGTCTGGCATCTGCTCGGCGTCACCCGACTCCGGCAAGATTGCGTCGACGACGCTTTGGCATCAGCCACCGAGGCCGCCGCCCGGCGCGAGAGCGAGGCGCTCGGTCTCGGCGTCGTCGGTCGGGTCAAGATGCGGCACGGCGCATTCGACGAGGCGCTCGCTGCGTTCACGACGGCGCACGAGACGGCCGAGGCCGACCGGATCCGGCTGTTCGAGTGGATGTTGCTGGCGGCGCACTTCGCGGGCGAATCAGATCGTGCCAAGCGCCTGGCCGAAGAGGCGATCGTTCAGGGGACGACCCGGCTCGTGCCGCACGCCGTCGTCGCGCTTGCCGACGGCGGCGACTGGGCCGGCTTCGCCGCTCAGGCCAGGGAGATGACCGGTGAGCTGGAGTTCGCCTGCCTCGAACTCGGCCTCGGTCTCGCCGAGCTTGGCCGGTTCGCCGAGGCCCAGGCGATGCTGAACGCAACGCTGGCCGATGCTGGGCCCGACGCGGCCGTCCGGCCACTGCCGCTCTACCACGCCGCCTACTACGCCAGGCGAGCGGGTGACGACGCGGCCGCCGACGCGTACCTACGCCGTGCGCGCACGCTTCGCGTCGACTACGTCTTTCCGTCGCAGGTCGACGCGGTGCCGATCTTCAAGGACGCGATCGCTCGCGACCCGGACGATGCCGCGGCGCACCTCTACCTCGGCAACCTCCTGGCCGGCCTCGGTCGCCTCGACGAAGCAGTCGCGCACTGGGAAGCGGCCGGGCGGGATCCGGGGCTGAGTGTCGCGTTTAGAAACTTGGGCATGGATGCCTGGAAGCGAAAGGGCGCGCTGGAAGCCGCTGCCGCCTGGCTGCGCGATACAGTCGACGCACGGCCAACCGACCAGGTCGCCCACCGTGACCTCGCCAAGGTTCTGGTCGAGGCTGGCCACCGGCCGGAAGCGATCGACGTCTTGACGAAGATGAAGACCGCATCGCCCTGGCGGGGCGATGTGACGACTGTCCTGGCCCGCACGTATCTGGATGAACAGCGCTTCGACGATGCCATCCATCTCCTGGAGAAGTCGATCTACTCCAACTGGGAAGGCGACATCGACAACTGGCTAGTTTTCGTCTCGGCGCATATCGAGCGGGGCCGGCTACGGTTGGACGCGGGCGATCCGCGGGACGCAGCGGCGGCGCTCGAGGACTTCGACGCGGCGTTGACCTATCCCGAGAACCTGCACGTAGGCCGCCCGTCGAAGCCGCGCGAGGCGCGGGCCCAGTACTGGCGGGGGAGTGCGCTCCGTGCGCTCGGCCGCGACAACGACGCACGCGCGGCCTGGCAAGCCGGTGCCGCCGGCGCGCCGCTCGACGACGAGCAGAGGGAGTTCATCATCAAGTGCCGGGCGCAGCTCGGCGACGCCTAGAACTGCCAGCCCCACGATGTCAGGCCTAGCGCCAACAGACCGATGAGTACGACCGCCGAGAGGATCGCCGCGGTCTCCGAGCGAAAGGCGCGCCGTCGGGCCGCGTAGAGGACGGCCAGCTCGGGCTCGATCGGTTTGCCGGTTCGGCGATATCGTTCGACCGCGCCATTGATGTTGAGATGGCGGGCGACCCACGGCAGCGTGCGCCAGAACTCCGGTTCGTGGTCACGCAGGTAGAGGACGAGCGCTCGGGTCCGCTGCCGGCGGCGCTCCGACAGCCACCAGGCGAGCAGCACGGTTGCGCCGAGCAGCGCGATGACCAGCCTCATGGAGCGCCCGGGAGAAACTCCTTCGATAGCTGGATCGATGTACCGCGCATCACTTTCTCTTATGATGTGGAGGGTCATGTTAACCCACAGAGTCGGAGAGCCGCTTCTGCTTCTCGGCGTCCTCTTCCTCTCCGCCTGCGCGCCCGCGCCGCTGGCGACGGAGACGGATGAAGCGCGGCCGAACTTCCTCTTCCTCTTCGCCGACGATCAGCGGGCCGACACGATCGGCGCGTGGGGCAACCCCTACATCGAGACGCCGACCCTCGACCGTCTCGCCGAGGCCGGCTTCAGCTTCCGCGCCAACTACAACCTGGGCGGGCGCCACGGCGCGGTCTGCCAGCCGAGCCGAGTGATGGTCAACACCGGGATGAGCTACTTCCGCGTGCCGGACGACATGAGCGGCGCGCGGCTGCTGCCGGAGCTGCTCGGCGAGCAGGGCTACACGACGTTCGGGACGGGGAAGTGGCACAACGGGCGGGAGTCCTGGCTGCGCGGCTTCCAGAATGGCACGGCGATCTTCTTCGGCGGCATGAGCGATCACACGCAGGTGCCACTCCAGGACCGGCTGCCCGACGGGACGCTCGGGAACGACCGCGAGGACGGGTTCTCCAGCACCCTCTTCGCCGACGCGGTCATCGACTTCCTGCGCGGCCACACCGGCGACACGCCGTTCTACGCCTACGTCGCCTTCACGGCGCCGCACGATCCGCGGCAGCCGCCGTTGCCGCATCGCGAGCGGTACTACGCGAACCGGCCGCCGCTGCCGGCGAACTTCGCGCCGCAGCACCCGTTCGTCATCGGCGAACCGATGGTCCGCGATGAGCAGCTCGCCGCCTGGCCGCGCACCGAGGCGGTCGTGAGCGATCAACTCGCCGAGTACTACGGCCTCATCACGCAGATGGACGAAGAGGTCGGGCGGATCCTCGATGTTCTCGACGAGACCGGCCACGCCGAGAACACCTACATCATCTATGCCGCCGACCACGGGCTGGCGATGGGCTCGCACGGCCTGCTCGGGAAGCAGTCGATCTACGAGCACAGCCAGCGGGCGCCGCTGATCGTCGTCGGCCCGGACGTGCCGCTGGGCGAATCGACGGCGTTCACGTATCTCATGGACATCTTCCCGACGGTGACGGCGCTCGCCGGCGTCGAGAACCCGGAGGAGATTGACGGCCGCGATCTCTCGACACTCTGGCGCAGCGAGCAGGAATCGATCCGCGACGCGATCTTCCTGGCCTACCGCGACGTCGCCCGGTCGGTGCGCGACGACAGGTTCAAGCTGATCCGGTATCCGCAGATCGACCGGACACAGCTCTTCGACCTCGTCGCCGATCCCGACGAGCTGAACAACCTGGCCGACGACGAAGCGCAGTCGGAACGCCTGGAGCAGCTCACGGCGCTCCTCGAAACCT
>JASLOV010000201.1 GCA_030745285.1 Dehalococcoidia bacterium
CGCACCCGGGACGGCTTCGCGCTGGCGCAGGCCGACCTCGAGCTACGCGGCGCGGGCGAACTCTACGGCGTCCGCCAGTCCGGGGTGCCGACGCTGCGCATCGCCTCGCTGCTGGACGCGCAGATGATCGACGCCACCCGCCGCGAGGCCGAGACGCTGCTCGAAGCAGACCCCGAGCTCGCCTCGGCGGACCACCGCGAGCTGCGCGCCCACGTCATCCGAATCGCGGAGAGCGTGGTGGATGAGGTGCATTAGGACGGCCCGCGTGGCCGTCGGCCACACTGCACGCACTGTCGATGGTTACACGGCCCGTGTACACATTGATGATTGGCTCGACGACTTCGGCAGAGTGCTGCGGCGCGTCTACGGAGTCCGCAGGACGGGGAATCGCTAACCAACCCCAGGTGACCCTCCGACGCAGCGGGCTCATAACCCGCTGCGTGAGGTACTGCGCAGGAACGAAGGAGCGCCCGCAGCGCTACATCCAGTAGCGAGACGAGCGCCCTCGGCAACTCCAGCGTAGCAGAAGTGCCCCCGTCGCCTGCGGGGGCGCTTCTGATCTGCGGTCCACCCGTCGCCGCGCTACACTGGCCGTCCGACGGCTGGCTTCGGGGCGCACCGAGTGGTGGAACGCGCGTGATCCGGGACGAACTGACCGCGCTGGTGGAACAGGCGCTGGCGGCCGCGCAGAGCGCGGGCGACCTGCCGGAGTTCGCCGCGCCCGAGGTGGAGCTGGAGCATCCCCAGCGCCCGGAGCACGGCGACTACTCAGCGAACCTGCCGCTGCGCATCCAGGGCCTGGCCCATATGAAGGCGGTCGAGGTGGCGGAGGCGCTGCGCGCCCACGTCCCGGCGCACGAGGCGGTGGCGGCCGTCGAGGTGGCGCAGCCCGGCTTCCTCAACTTCCGCTTCGATGACGGCTGGCTGGCCGCGCAGACCCCGGTGATCGCCTCGGACGCGGCGTACGGATCGTCGCAGGCGGGGGCGGGGCAGCGGCTGCAGATCGAGTACCTCTCCGCCAACCCGACCGGGCCGGTGCACATCGCCAATGCGCGGGGCGGGGTGATCGGTTCCACCCTCGCCAGCGTAATGCGGGCGGGCGGCTACGAGGTCGAGGAGGAGTACTACATCAACGACTCCGGGTCGCAGGCGGCGATCTTCGGGCGGACCCTCTATGCCCGCTACCAGCAGCTCTTCGGGCGCGACGCGGAGATCCCGGAGAACGGCTACCCCGGCGAGTACATGGTCGAGATCGCGCAGGTGATCAAGGACGAGGCCGGCGACCGCTACCTGAAGCCGGAGGGCGAGGAGCACGACCCGGCGCTCGACCGCGTCGGCATCGACGCCATGACCGGGCAGATCCGCGAGGACTTGAAGCTGATCGGCGTCGAGTACGACGGCTGGTTCTCGGAGCGCACGCTGCAGGTGGAGGGCGGCCCCTACGACCATGTGCTCTCGGAGCTGCGCGAGCGCGGACACATTGTCGAGCGCGACGGCGCGGTCTGGTTCGCCTCCTCGCAGCTCGGGGAGTCGAAGGACAACGTGATCATCCGCTCCGACGGCGCGCCGACGTACTTCGCGACGGACATCGCCTACCACTACGACAAGCTCACGGACCGCGGCTTCGACCGCGTGATCGATATCTGGGGCGCCGACCACCAGGGCCACGTCTCGCGCCTGAAGTCGTCGCTCGACGCGCTCGACATCGACTCGGAGCGGCTGCACGTGCTGCTCTACCAGCTTGTCTCGCTGCGCCGCGGCACGGAGGTCGTGCCGCTCTCCAAGCGCGCGGGCGAGATCATCACGCTGCGCGAGGTGGTGGAAGAGGTCGGCTCCGACGCGACGCGCTACTTCTTCCTGGCCACCTCACCGAACTCGGCCATCGAGTTCGACCTGGAGCTGGCGCAGAAGCAGTCGGAGGAGAACCCGGTCTTCTACGTGCAGTACGCCCACGCTCGCATCGCCGGGGTGCTGGACAAGGCCGCCGGGGAGGGGCTGTCCTCGGAGGGCGCCGACCCGGCGCTGCTGACGCACGAGGCGGAGCGGACGCTGCTGCGCAAGCTGCTGCTGCTGCCTGAGATCCTGGAGCAGGTGGTGGAGACGCTGGAGCCGCAGCCCCTGCCCCATTACGCGCAGGAACTGGCGGGCGCCTTCCACGTCTTCTACACGCAGTGCCGCGTCGTCGACGAGGACAACGAGGCGCTGAGCCGCGCCCGGCTGCTGCTGCTGGAGGCCACGCGCGTGGTGCTGGCTCGCACGCTGTCGCTGATGGGCGTCTCCGCGCCCGACCAGATGTAGCGGCGACGTGACATAGATGGCAGATGACCGCCCCCGCATCCTCACCGGCACCCGGCCCACCGGGCCGCAGCACATCGGCCACTTCGCCGGGGCGCTCCAGCAATGGATCGCCCTCCAGCACGAGTTCGAGTCGTTCTGGCTGATCGCCGACTACCAGGTTTCCGACTTCGCGGAGGACATCGACCTCGTACGCGAATCCGTCTTCGAGACCGCGCTCGACTGGCTGGCCGTCGGGCTCGACCCCGACCAGGGCCACTACGTGATCGAGAGCCTGGTGCCGGAGCATGCGGAGCTGACGATCTGGCTGAGCTGGTTCATCGGCCTAGGACGCCTGCAGCGCAACCCCACGCTCAAGGCGGAGATGGCCGATGTTGAAGCGAAGATGGAGTCGGTGCCCGTCGCCTTCTTCACCTACCCGGTGATGCAGGTCGCGAACATCCTCATGCCGAAGGCCCACGCCGTGCCGGTCGGCGAGGATCAGTTGCCGCACATCGAGATGACGCGCGAGGTGGCGCGGCGCTTCAACCGCAAGTTCGGCGAGGTGTTCCCGGTGCCGAAGGGCATCGTCGGCGACGTCCCTCGCCTGGTCGGGCTCGACGGCGACGCGAAGATGAGCAAGTCGCTCGGCAACACGATCGACCTCAGGGACGACGCCGAGACGGTGATGCTGAAGGTGAGGAGCATGTTCACGGACCCGACGCGGCTGCGCGCCACGGACCCCGGCCACGTCGAGGGCAACCCGGTGTTCATGTATCACGACGCCTTCAACCCCGACGAGGCGGAGGTGGAGGACCTGAAGGAGCGCTACCTGAAGGGCGCCGTCGGCGACGTCGAGGTGAAGGAGAAGCTGGCCCGCGCCCTCAACACGCTGCTCGACCCGATCCGCGAGCGCCGGTCGTACTACCAGGCGCGGCCGGACGAGGTGAAGCAGGTGCTTGCCGCCGGCAGCGAGCACGCCCGGATGGTCGCGCAGGCGACGATGGGCGAGGTGCGCGAGGCGCTACAGCTCGACTACCTGAAGTAGCGGGCGGGGCGTGCGCGCCGGCCGGCTCGCCGACAACAGCCAGCCAGAGACGAAGAAGCCGCCCTCACCGGCGGCTTCTTGCTTGCTCCTCATGCGAGGTTCTAGCGCTGGTCGATGGCCACGAACGCTCGCGGTTCCTGGCCGGTGTAGACCTGTGTCGGGCGGAAGATGCGGTTGCCGGAGTCCCACTGCTCCCGCATGTGCACGGCCCAGCCGAGCGTGCGGGCGGCGGCGAAGATCGGCGTGAAGAAGTCGATCGGGATGCCGATGGCGGCAAAGATGCAGCCGGAGAAGAGGTCGACGTTCGGGAAGAGCCCTCGTGAGCCCAGCCGGTCGGTGGCGACCTTCTCGACGGTGAGGGCGATCTCGTAGAGGTCGGCGACCTCGCTGCCCTCCTCGATCACCTTGGTGGCGAGTTGCTGGATGACGAGCGAGCGCGGGTCCTTGACGTGGTAGACGCGGTGTCCGAAGCCCGGGATCTTGTAGCGGTCGTCGAGCATCCGGCCAATCTGCTCCTCGGCGCGCGAGGGGTCGCCGATCTCCTGGAAGAGCCGCAGCGATGCCTCGTTCGCTCCGCCGTGGGCGGGCCCGGAGAGCGCGCCGATCGCCGCCGAGATCACCGATTCCGGCTCCGACTTGGTCGAAGTGACGACGCGGGCCGTGAAGGTCGATGCGTTGCCGGCGGAGTGGTCGGCCTGCAGGATCAGCAGCGCGTTCATCGTGCGCAGGTACAGCTCCGAGGGTTCCTCGCCGGTGATCATGCGCAGCATCATCGAGGCGTGCGACTCGCCGGGGCGGGGGCCGTCGTAGGGACGGCCGTCGACCGCCTGTGCGATCACGCCGACAAGGTGGCCGACCTTCGCGATGGCGGCGATGCCGCGCGGCGTTGCCTCGTCCACGTTCGATTCGAAATCGTTGACCATCGGCCCGAGGGTGGCCGTCGCGGCCTGCAGCGCGAACATCGGATGGGTCAGCGCCGCGGCGCCGCGGGCGTGCTCGATCTGCGCGTCGGTCAGGGCACGGTCGTGCTCGAGCTGGGCGCTGATCTCGGCGAGGCGGGGCGCGTTGGGCAGTTCGCCGTCGTAGAGCAGCGCGACGACTTCCTCGAAGGTGGCATCGAGCGCCAGGTCCCCGATCGAGTAGCCGCGATAGATGAGACGCCCGGCCTCACCGTCCACCCTGGATACCGATGATTCGGCAATTGCCACGCCTTCGAGTCCGGGGCTAAGTGCTGGCGCGTCAGACGTCATCTGGGGAACCTCCCACCTGTGCCTGCGGCAACCGGGCTCTGCCGCCCCGCAGGCTCGTTTGAGGACCGAACGGTCACATTGCGGACTGGCACCCCCGGGTGCGCGTGCACCTGAATGGCTGCCGTCAACGTTCGCCCGAGAGGCTGTCGTTAACCCGACACAGGACGTCGCCGCAAGATCATTATAGGGGAAAGCGTCGGGCGGCATCGGTGGGGTCGTACTGGCCGCCGGCTCTCAGTCTCAGGCACCCTCGCTGGCGTGCTGTCCGATGAAACCAGTCAGCAACTCGTACACCTCGGCGGCCGCCTCGCCCAGCCCGTGGCCGGCTCCTTCGAGGATCACCAGCTCCTTGGGGTCCTTCGCCCGCTCGTAGATATCATCCGAGGCGGCGCGGTCGAGGATGTCGTCACTCGAGCCGTGCACGAGCAGCAGCGGCTTGCCGAGCGAGTCGACATCCTGCGTGCCGTGGCGCTGCGAGGACATGGCGGCGACGGCTCCGATCAGATCGCCCAGTTCGCCGGCCTTGACCGCGACCGCGCCCCCGAAAGAGTGCCCGACGATCACCGCCCGCTCCGCGCCGATGCCGCGCAGGAAGGAGCAGGCCGCCAACGCGTCCATGACGCACTCCTCGAACTCGCCGGGTTTGCGCCACTGCACTCGCAGCGAGGTGACGCCGACGGCGACGAGGTCGCGGCCGAGGCGCTCGTAGATCTTGTCGGCGGGGCCGTCCAGGCCGGCCATGGCGCCGCCGACGAAGATGGCGCAGCCGGTCTTGCCCTCGCAGGGGTGGAGCATCGTCTCGATCACGCCGCGCGTGGTGTTGAGGTCAACGGCCATCTCGCCGGGAGCGCTGTCTTCGGGCCGCGTGCGGAGGCCAACGATCGAGAGCTGGAGATCGTCTTCGGGCGAATCGGCGTCGGGCGGTTCGGTCGTCATCGGAGGCGAGCGTAGCAGATGTGAGCGGGGGATCACGCCACACCCCCCGCTCACCCCGCGGGCTGCTAGACGACGGCGGGGGGCCGCATCGTGTGCCAGTCGGTGTGCTGCTCGTAGGCATGGGCGGCGCGGAGCAGGGTGCCCTCCTCGAAGGCGCGGCCGATCAGGTGCAGGCCGACGGGGAGGCCGTCGGAGAGTCCGCAGGGCACGCTGAGGGCCGGGACGCCGGCGATGTTAGCAGGAATCGTGAAGAGGTCGTTGAGATACATGGCGTAGGGATCGTCCATCTTCTCGCCGATCTTGAAAGCGACGGACGGGGTGGTGGGCGTGAGCAGCAGGTCGTGGCCGGCGAAGGCCTGCTCGAACTCGCGGCGGATCAGGGTGCGCACCTTCTGCGCCTTCAGGTAGTAGGCGTCGTAGTAGCCGGCGGAGAGCGCGTAGGTGCCGAGCATGATGCGGCGCTTCACCTCGTCGCCGAAGCCGCGGCCACGCGTCTGCTCCATCTCGTCCCACATCGTCGGCGCATCGTGCACGGAGAAGCCGTACTTCACGCCGTCGTAGCGGGCGAGATTGGCCGAGGCCTCCGAGGGGGCGATCAGGTAGTACACCGGCAGCGCCGCGGACGCGCTCGGCAGCGAGACGTCACGGTCGATGGTGGCCCCGTTCGCCTCGAGGACGGCGATCGCCCGCTCGACGGCGTCGCGCACACCGGGTTCGACGCCGTCGCCGGCGAACTCGACGGGGACGCCCACGTGCAGGCCGTCGAACCCCTCGCCGAAGTCCGCGGTGTAGTCCGGCACCGGCACGGGCGCCGTCGTGGAGTCGCTGGCGTCGACACCGGCGATCGCGCCGAGCAGGTTGGCGACGTCCTCGGCGTCGCGGGCGAACGGGCCGACCTGTTCGAGCGAGGAGGCGAAGGCGACGACGCCGAAACGGCTGACGCGGCCGTAGGTCGGCTTCAGGCCCAGCACGCCGGTGAACGCGGCCGGCTGGCGGATCGAGCCGCCGGTGTCGGTGCCGACGGCGATCGGCACGCCGCCCGCGGCCACGGTCGCCGCCGACCCGCCGGAGGACCCGCCGGGGACGCGCTCCGGGTCCCACGGGTTGTGCGTCGCGCCGTAGGCGGAGTGCTCCGTCGACGAGCCCATCGCGAACTCATCGAGGTTGGCCTTGCCGCTGAAGACGGCGCCGGCCGCGCGCAGCTTCGTGACGACGGTGCAGTCCGTGATCGGGACGAAGTTGCCGAGCATGCGAGAACCGGCCGTGGTCAGCGTGCCGCGGGTGGAGAGCAGATCCTTGATCGCAATCGGGATGCCGGTGAGCGGGCCGGCCTCACCCTCGCGCAGTCGCTTGTCGGCGGCGTCCGCCTGTGCCAGCGCCTCGTCGCCCGCGACGGTGATGTAGGCGTTGAGGGACGCTTCCTGCTGCCGCACGAGCGCCAGCGTCGCCTCCATCAGCGCGCGCGCCGTGTAGCGGCCGGCGCGCAGTGCGGCGGCATGCTCGTGTGCGGTGCGGTTCAGTTCGATCGGCCCGGCCATCGGCTCAGCGCATCAATCGAGCACGGCGCGCACGCGGAAGTAGCCATCTTCCTGGCGTGGCGCGTTCGCCAGCACGTCGTCGCGGGTGGCCGAGGGCTGCGGCTCGTCGGGGCGTTCGACGTTCGTCATGTCGAAGGTCTGCGCGGTGGGGGGCACATCGTCGGTCTCGATCTCGCTCAGCACCTCGAAGTGGTCGAGGATGCCGGAAAGCTGCTCCTGCAGACGCTCGACCTCATCGTCGTCGAGCGCGACACGGGCAAGCCGTGCGATGTATCGCACCTCGTCCGCGCTCAGGGCCATCCTGCACCGCCGTTCCGGGGCGTTTCGGGGGTGTTCCGGGCATTCCGGGGGTGCTGGGTCGGGCTGGCACCCCGTGCGACTATAGGCAGCCCCCTTCCACCGCACCATAGGTACATTTGCGGCCCGTGGCCTCGACCGCCCCGCGGCCGAACCGCTACGATCCGAGTGGCGGGCGGAGGTCCCAGCATCAGCCAGTCCTCAACCCCGACGCTGGCCGCCCCGAGGCCGGTATGAGCGCATCCTCCGTCGCACGCCGTCGACGGCGTCGCAACGCCCGTGGCGCAGCCCGCGACCGGAGCGGCAGCGCGACCCGGGGGCGGGGGCGCGGGCTGATGATCGCCGGCGGGGTGCTGGTCGTGCTGCTGGTGGCCATCGTGGTCGCAGCCGGGGCCGGCGCGATCTACGGCAAGAACAAGTACGACGACTTCGTCAGCGGCGTCGTGCCGCCGGAAGAGCTGATCGGTGAACTGCCGCGCGGCGGCGCTCGCATCTACGACCGCCACGGCACGCTGCTCTACGAGTTCATCGACGAGCTGAGCGGGCTGCGCCGGCCGGTGCCGTTCGCCGACATTTCGAGATTCCTGATTGACGCCACCGTCGCCACCGAGGACCAGGACTACTGGACGAACAACGGCCTGAACGTCCGCGGCATCGCCCGCGCGGCGTACGAGAACTTCTCGCCCTTCGGCGGCTCCGTCTTCGAGGGCTCCGGCGGCTCCTCGCTCACGCAGCAGCTCGCGAAGAACGTCTACATCCCACGCGAGGAGCGCAGCGAACGCAGCGTCGAGCGCAAGCTGAAGGAAGCCGCGATCGCGCTCGAGCTGACGGAACTCTACTCCAAGGAGCAGATCCTGGAGTGGTACCTGAACTCGATCTCGTACGGCAGCATCTACGTGGGGGTGGAGGCGGCGGCGCAGGGGTACTTCGACAAGTCGGTCTCGAACCTCACGCTCGGGGAGTCGGCGCTGCTGGCGGGCATCCCCCAGCGGCCGGCGCTGTACAACCCCTTCCTCAACCTTGATGGCGACGGCCATCTCGTCGGCGCGGCGAAGGCGCGGCAACGCGAGGTGCTGAGCCTGATGCTCAATAACGGCGACATCACGCTCGAGCAGGCCGAGGCCGCGAGCGTGGAGGAGATCACGTTCCGGACCGGCCGCTTCGACATCCAGGCCGCCCACTTCGTGCTCGGGCGAGTCGCGGATGAGATCACGCAGCGCTTCGGGCCGCGCGCGCTCTTCGACGACGGGCTGGAGGTCATCACCTCGCTCGATCTCACGCTGCAGCAGGAAGCCGAGCAGGCGCTCGAACACTGGATCACGGAGTTCGAGGAACAGTCGGACGGCCACAACGGCGCGGCCTTCGCGCTGGACCCGCACACCGGCCAGATCCTCGTGTACGTCGGCAGCCGCGACTACTTCCGCGACGACATCGAGGGGCGCAACGACAACATCATCTCGCTGAACTCACCGGGCTCGACGCTGAAGCCGTTCACCTACATGACGGCGTTCATGCAGGGATGGGGTACGGGCACCGGCATCATCGACGCGCCCTTCCAGATCCTGGACGCGGCGACGGGAGAGCCGTTCTCGCCACGCAACCCGATCGCGGAGTTCCAGGGCGTGACCACGGCCGAGAAGGCGCTGGGGAACTCGCTGAATATCCCGGCCTTCAAGACGATCATATGGGCCGGCGTGAACAACGTCGTCTCCGTGCTGAAGGAAGTCGGTTTCACCTCGCTCGACAACCCGCTCAGCTACGGCCCGGCGCTCACGCTCGGCGGCGTCGACATCACGCTGGAGGACATCGTGATCGGCTACAGCGTGCTCGCCAACGGCGGCGTGATGCGCGGCCAGGACGCCGTCACCCCCTTCGACCGCGGCGAACGCACGCTGGAGCCAGTGGCGCTGCTGAAGGTGACGGACGCAGACGCCCGAGTCCTGTACGAGTTCGAGGATGCGGCGGAGCGCCGCGTGCTCGCCAGCAACTTCGCGTGGCTGGTGACCTCGATCCTCTCCGACGGCGAGAACCAGTGCATTACGTTCGGCGTCTGCAACGCGCTCTCGTTGCCCGGCCGCCAGTCGGCGGCGAAGACCGGCACGAGCGAGCCCTTCGAGTACGAGGATGACAACCAGAAGCGCGAGATCGGCGACACCTGGGCGCTGGGGTACACGCCGGACCTGGTGGCCGGGGTCTGGGCCGGCAACTCCGACAACTCGCCGATGGTGAACATTCTCTCGACGTCGATCTCGTGGCGCACCTGGCGCGACTTCATGATCGTCGCCCACGAGCAACTGGAGCTTGAGCCGAAGCCCTTCGTCAAGGCGACGGGCATCGTCGAGCGCGAGCTGTGCTGGCCCTCCGGCCGCCTGCCGACGGACCTCTGCCCGGCGATACACCGCTACACCGGTCTCTTCGCGGAGGACGTGCTGCCACGCGACGAAGAAGCGCTGGCCGCGCTCCAGGACGACTGGTGGCAGGTGGTCCGCATCGACACCCGTACCGGGCTGCTGGCGGCGCCGACGACGCCGGCGACCTTCGTGACCGAGGAAGTGCGGCTGGTGCTGCCGCGCGACGAGATCTACATCAAGGACGACGAGGGCGAGGAGGTCGCGGTCTGGGACGGCCTGCGCGACTGGGCGGCCAGGAACGGCATCGACGGCCTGCTGGCGCCGACGGAGGAGAACCTGGAGGGCGCGACGCTGCTGAAGGTCGTCTCGCCGGTGGCCACGCAGACCGTGCGAGGCAATCTCGCGGTGATCGGTCGCGCCGCCTCGGAGCACTTCCTCGGATATACCGTCGACTGGGCGCGGGCCGAGGCGCCGGACGTCTGGGTGCGCCACTGGTCGTCGGAGCGCGAGGTGTCGGACGGCGTGCTGGCCAACTGGGACACGCGCAGCCTGCCGAACGGCCGTTACATCGTGCGCGTGGTGCTCAGCGATACGCGGCGCGGCGACCTGCGCTTCGAGGTGCCGCTGACGATCGACAACGGCGACGATGGGGCGGAGAACGACCGCGCCCCGTGGGGCCAGATCAATGCGCCGCTCGACGGCAGCACCGTGGTCGGGCTGCTGCGGGTGCGAGTCTCCGCGATCTCCGGCGAGCTGGTGGGCGCGGTGCTGGAGGTCGGCCCCGGCTTCAAGCCGCCGCAGTGGACCGAGCTGGCACGCATCGCCTCCCCGGTCATCGACCAGGCGCTCGCCACGTGGGACACGACAGCGGTGCCGGACGGGACCTACACCTTGCGCCTCACGGTGCGCGACGGAAGACTCGGCAGTACCGAGCTTCGGACGATCGTGATCGTGAAGAACGAAACAGATGAAGACAGCGGCGGCTAGCCCCCCGACCGGCCCAGCGCACAGTGGTCACGGGCGCACGTCGATGCATGAGCTGCACGGCGTCGCACGGCGTCGCGGGCCACGCGAGCCCCGCGGCCGGCGGAGTGAGCGGTAGTGCAGCCGCCGCGGCGCGAACCAAGGCTGCGCATCAGCCGCGGCCGGCGCATGGGCGACGTGCGAGTGGTACGCCGGCGCTCGCAGCGCGGGCTGGAGCGGGTGCTGGGCGTCCCCGCCCTCTTCTCCGCCGCCTACGGCAACGTCGGCTCATCGATCTACTACGCGCTGGGGGTGACGGCGCTCTACGCGCTGGGGATGACGCCGGTCGTCTTCGTGATCTCTGGCGTCTTCTTCCTCTTCACCGCCCTGACCTACGCCGAGGGCGCCGCCGCCATGCCGGAGGCGGGTGGATCGGCGGTCTTCGCGCGTCGCGCCTTCGGCCGCTCGTTCTCGTTCCTGGTGGGATGGGCGCAGATCCTCAACTACGTCGTCACGATCGCGATCTCCGCCTTAGCGGTCCCAGGCTACCTCTCCGTCTTCTGGCCGACGCTGAAGAGCTACCCCGTGAACGTGATCGTCGCGATCGCGGTCACGGTCGTGCTCGGCGTCGTCAATATCGTCGGCACGAAGGAGTCGAGCCGCGTCAACATCTCGATTGCAGTGATCGACCTCGCCTCGCAAGCGCTGATCATCACGATCGGCCTTGTGATCGTCTTCAACCCGGCGTTGCTGACCGCCAACGTCGACTTTGGCACGGCCCCCACGTTCAGCCAGTTCCTGCTCGGGATCGCCATCTCCATGATCGCCTACACCGGCATCGAGACCGTCTCCAACCTCACCGAGGAGACGCGGAATGTCTCCCGCACGGTGCCGCGTTCGATCATGCTCACCTTCGGGACGGTGGTCGTGATTTACACGCTGATTCCGATGGTCGCGCTCTCCGCGATGCCCGTGGTGGAGGTGCGTCCCGGCGTCTTCGAAACCCTTCTGGCGACCGAGTTCCTGCAGAACCCGGTGCTCGGGATCGTACGCGAGTTTGGACTCGGCGGCTTCGCTCAGGAGGCGCTCGAACGCTGGGTAGGGCTGCTGGCGGCGACGATCCTCGTGCTGGCGACGAACGCGGGGATGCTCGGGCTTTCGCGCCTCGCCTACTCGCTCGGCCGCAACGGTATGTTGCCGGAGCGGGTGAGCGCGCTGCATCCGACGCGGCGCACGCCGGTGAATGCCATCATCGTGACGGTGATCCTGACGTCGCTGCTGATCCTGCCGGGCAGGGTGACGGTGCTGGCCAGCCTCTACTCCTTCGGCGCGATGCTCTCGTTCACGTTCGCCCACGCCTCGATCGTGCGACTGCGGGTGACGGAGCCTGCGCTGGAGCGGCCGTTCCGCATCCCCTGGAACTGGCACGTCCGAGGGAGACGCCTGCCGATCACGGCCCTGCTCGGGGGGACGGCCACATCGCTCGCCTGGATGGTCGTGGTGTTGACGCAGCCCACGTCATGGATGATCGGTGTGCCGTGGCTGGCCATGGGGCTCGGATACTTCGCCTGGCAGCGCCGGCGCGACCGAGCGACCAGCGACAGCGGCCCGACTGCCGCGCCCGACCACTAGCCTGCGCTAACGCCCCGCTGCCACGAGCAGACGCTGAACGTCATCGCGGGTGCGGGCGTCCCGCACGAGCGCCATGAAGCGCGCGAGCGAGCCAGCGCGCTCGCGCAACGTGCGCAGCTGCTCGCCCAGCGGGTCGACGGCGTCCGGGCGGGCGGCGTAGACGTCGGTCCACGCGAAGTAGGCCTGGTTGATGCGGCGGATGCGCACGCCGGAGGCTTCCAGCTCCAGTCGCACCTGCTCCATGCGAGCCTCGGCCTGCTCGATCCGCCCCTCGCTCAGCAGCACGTCGACCTCCACGCGCAACTCGCGCAGCCGACGTGTGGTCAAGGTCGGCGCGGCCGTCGCC
>JASLOV010000202.1 GCA_030745285.1 Dehalococcoidia bacterium
GTCGCGCGCGCCCTCGGGCGTTGAGAGGCCGAGCACCGGCGTCTCCACTTCCACGAAGTCCTGTTCGTGGAGGAAGCGCCTCATCGTGCGGATGACCGCGTCGCGCAACCGCAGGTTCGAGGCCATCTGCTCGCGCCGTAGATCCAGGAAGCGGTAACGCAGCCGCGTCTCGCGGTCGACCTGCGTCTCCTGGTTGATCGGGAACGGCGGCGTCTCGGAAGAGCTGAGCACCACGATCTCGCTGGCGGAGAGCTCAATCGCCCCGGTCGGCAGGTCGTCATTGGTCGTGCCCTCGGGCCGAGCTTGCACGACGCCGCGAACCTGCACGACGAACTCGGCACGCAGCTCCTCGGCGGCCGCGAACGCCTCCGGCGCCCGTTCCGGGCTGGCAACGACCTGGACGAGGCCGGTGGAGTCGCGCAGGTCAAGGAAGATGAGGCCGCCGTGGTCGCGCCGGCGGTGGACCCAGCCGGCCAAGGTGACCTCCCGGCCCTCGTTTTCGGCCCGCAGACTGCCGCAGTTCTGACTCTTCAGCATCGTCCGCCGAGTCTCGCATGCACCCTGCAGCCGGGCAACGGAGAGCGGCCCCCGGACGGCGAGTCCCGGCGTCAGTCGTTCATGAACACCCGGTCGGGGACGATGCGGAGGATCACTCGCTTCGCCTCGTCGAGCTGCGCGCTGAGGGTTACGTCGTCGTCCTCGGCCGGGCGGCCCATCGAGGCGCGGATGCGCTTGGTCAGCCGAGCCGGTCGGGGTCTGAGTCCACGCCGGTGGCGGTTCCGTAGAGGATCAGCTGCTTGCGACCATCGACCACCACCATCGAGACGCGCGGCTGCCGCACGGCGTTGACGTACTTCGCGCGGTCGCTCGTGACCGAGATGGCGATGTCCGTGCCATCGAAGTCGTACATGATCAGCGAGGCCTGCGGCGATCCGTCCTGGCGGCCGGTGGCGAGTACGCCGAGGTGGTGCTCGCGCAGGTAGCGTTCTTGATCGGATGTCATGGTCATCAGGGCTCCCTCGAATGCGACCGAATCGTAGTGGCTGTCGGCGGCCAAGCGCGATTCGGAGGCGCGACGGCCGACCCGCCGGCATCGGGCGCGTCGGCCGCGTCCGCGGTGGCTGTGGCCGCTCCGACGGCGGGGACAGCCGGGACCGCATGGTCGTGCAGCGAACCGCCGCAGGCTGGGTGCCGCGGCTACTTCCGCCGCACGCTGCCTGCTACGCTGACTCGGTGTCCGCCGACTCGCTCTCGCTCTACCTCCACATCCCGTTCTGCACCTCAAAGTGCGGCTACTGCGACTTCAACTCTTACGAGGGGCTCGGCCACCTCGCACCGGGCTACACGGAGGCCTTGCTGCACGAGGTGGAGCTGTGGGCGCCGGCCGCGCGGGAGTTCCGTGTCGATACCGTCTTCTTCGGCGGCGGCACGCCCAGCCTCACCAATCTCGACGACATGGCGGCCCTCACCGCGGCGGTGCGGGAGCACTACGACATCGCGCCCAACGCCGAGTGGTCGCTCGAGGCGAACCCGACGGACCTCGAAGGCGAGCACCTGAGCGGCCTGCGCGCACTCGGCATCAACCGCCTCTCGATCGGTGTGCAGTCGCTGCACGACGACGAACTCGAGCTGCTGGAACGGGCACACTCGGCGGAGCGGGTGGTCGAGGTGGTGGGCGAGGCCCGCGATGCCGGTTTCGACAACCTCAACCTCGACCTGATCTTCGGGCTGATCGGGCAGCCGCTCGCACGCTGGCAGCAGACGCTGGAACGCACGCTGGAGCTGCGTCCGGAGCACCTCTCGTGCTACGCGCTCTCCGTGGAGCCTGGCACCGCCCTGCACTACCGCGTCGCGAAAGGAGAGCTAGACGAGCCCGACCCGGACATCGCCGCCGACCAGTACGAGTGGACCCGCACCCGCCTCTCCGAGGCGGGGTACGAGCACTACGAGCTCTCGAACTGGGCCCGCCCCGGCCAGCGGTGCCGCCACAACCTCACGTACTGGCGGGCCTACCCTTACCTCGGGCTCGGAGCCGGGGCGCATTCGCTCTTCGCCGGGCAGCGCTTCGCCAACGTCGACGCCCCCAACCGCTACGTGGAGGCGATCGAGGAGACGCGTGAGGAGCGGCGGCGCACCGGCAGCGGCACCCTGCGCCAGATCGCCGGCGGCGAGACGCCGGACGAGGCGACGCTGCAAGCCGACGCCATGATTCTCGGGCTACGGCTGATCGATGGCGTCTCGACCGCCGGCTTCGAGCGGCGCTTCGGCGTCGCCCCCGACGCCGTCTTCGGCGAGGCGATCGAGCGCCACGCCGGACTGGGGCTACTCGAACGCGACGGCGACCGTCTCCGCCTCAGCGGACGCGGGCTGCTGCTTTCGAACGAAGTCTTCATCGACCTGTTGCCGGACCCGCCCGAGCCCGACGCCGCCGGGCGTTGAGATGCCCGTCGACGTCTACCGTTGCTCGCACTGCGGTCGCGAGGTGCTCGTGCGCTCGCAGGAGCCGATGAGCGCGCAGGAGATCCGCCGTCGTATCGCCGAGGAGATGCGGCCGAACGCAAGCGGACAGCGCGGACAGCGCGACATGTCGACGCGGCTGCGCGACTACATCTGGGAGGGCGTCTCTGGCGGCCGCGAGATGGTGCCGCGCGCAGAACCGCCCGCCGCCTGCCCCTCGTGCCATCGCAGCACGCTGAAGATGGCGCGCACGCTCGACGGCTCGCCCACGGCCCAACGGCGACCGGCGGCCTGCTAGTGTGTGCCCCGCAGCGCTCGGCTGGCGCGCGGAAGGTGGCACCCATGTTCTTGAGACTCGACCACGTCGGAATCGTCGCGCCGGATATCATGGAGGCGCTGAAAGTGCTCGTGGACCAGCTGGGGCTCGACTTCGACTCCGACCGCGCGCCGCTGCCGGACGGCAGCTATTTTGCCCCGGAGGCCACCCGCAACTACTTCGTGCAGGTCGGCGACGGCCAGACGCAGGTGGAGATCCTGATCCCCCAGAACACGACGAGCGGCGTCGCCCGCTACATGGCCAAGAACGGCCCCGGCCTGCACCACATCGCCTACCAGTGCACGAGCGTCGGCGACGAGGCGGCGCGGCTGCGCGACAACGGCCTGCCGCAGATCGACCTCGGCCCGGAAGACCCCGACCGTATGCGCGCCGCCTTCTTCCACCCGAAGAGCGTGCTCGGCATTCTCACCGAGCTGGTGCCTGACAGGCCGGTGGCGATGGGGCGCTGACGAGCGCCAACCCCCGTCGGCCGAGGCTCCGCTGGCGAGCCTCGCCGGTCAGCCCTCGTTGCTCTCGAGGAACTCGACCCAGTTGCCGTCCGGGTCTTCGACCATGGCGATGCGCACGCCCGGCCGGATCTCGCGCGGTTCCACGGTGACGTTGTACCCCGCCGCTTTGCAGGATGCTGCGATCTCGTCGAGGTTCGAGACTGACATCGTCCAGTAGCGGTAGCCGCTGGCGGCGTTGATGCCACCGGGTGCGGCGGACGCCTCAGGCGTCTGCTCGTACTCGCAGACCTTGATCAGGCTGGTGCCGCACATCAGGCGGTGCATCAGCATGCCCCCGCCCATCGGCGTGTCGGCGATGTGCTCGAAGCCCAGTGTGTCGCGGTAGAACTTCATCGCCGCTTCGCCGTCGCGCACGACGATGCCGAGGTCGATCGAGTCCTTCGTCAGTTCCACGCCCATCGCACACCCTCCAGATTCGGTCTCGTACCGAACCGGCACATCATACGCGACGCCTGGCGACCGGTCGCAAGCATCACGAGCAGGCTTCTCGCTCTCTTCTCCGGCCACGGACGGCGACGGCAACGTTGACCATGTCCGTATACGAACGTACATTCTATATCTCCCCCCGGAGGAGGTCTCGCGGCCGAAGACTCGGCGGAGTTCTACTTTGAGCTCACGGATTCCGATAGCAGTGACGTCGAGAGAATCCCACTGGAAGAGCTGCTGGGCTCGGGCGGGACAGTCACGACTTCGCGCGCCTCGATTTCAGCATTTGACGCAAATCCTGGCGGAATGACTCTGACCCCAGCCCCTGGACACGAGCAGAAGTTTGAGGCTCGTTGGGCAAAGATCAACCGGCACAATGGGAAGCTATCGCTCCGTGCCGCAGTTACGGACGCGGGTATTCGCGACCCGTACCTCCACACGATCCCACTCCCGCAGGACTCGCTCTTGGAGAGTCCCACAGACACTTACATGGGGGCGTACGCCGCCTTCGGCGTCGCGGCTAGTCGTGTCGAAAGCCTCACGGAGAGGCTTCCACACAAACTGCTGGAAGATTGGAAGCGCGTCCGGTTCTCGAACACTGACGTGCAATTCCCATCCGGTACGACGGATCGGTCCATCGACGCGAACGTGTGGGAATACGAGGACATCGTTCCCGCGCGCGAACTCGATTAGGCGCTGGCGGACTGGCACTCGACCCTGTTTCAGATGCACGTCGCCTGGGACCGGGTACCTGAACCTGATCGGCGGGCCCTTCCCGCGCCACAGGTGCCGATGGACTAGCGGCCCGGCTAGAGCCCCGGCTACAACCCGTGCGTCGAGCGCACCGCGTCGAGCAGCGGGCCGATGTCCGGCCACGGTTCCGGGTCCACGGGTTGAGGGTCGGGCGTGGGGTCCTCGTCGAGCAGCAGCTCGCAGAGCGCGCCCGCGCACCAGGCGAGGGCGTGTTCGTCGTAGCCGCCCTCCAGCGCGACGACGAGGCGGCCGTCACTGAGCGCGTCGGCAGCCTCGATCACGCGACGGGCGATGGCGGTGTAGCCGGTGGTGGTGAGGTTGAGTGGCGCGAGCGGGTCGCGGGCGTGCGCGTCCCAGCCGCTGGAGACGACGATGAGCTGCGGGGCGAAGCGTGCGAGCGCGGGCAGGACGGCCTGCTCGTAGACGGCATCGAAGACGGCGTCGCCCGCGCCGTGCGGCAGCGGGATGTTGATCATCGTGCCCGCGGCGTCGCCGCTCCCGGTCTCCTCGACAGTGCCGGTACCCGGGTAGAAGGGCGAGGCGTGGGTGCTGATGTAGAGCAGCCGCGGGTCGGCGTCGAAGAGCGCCTGCGTGCCGTTGCCGTGGTGCACGTCCCAGTCGACGACGGCGATGCGCTCGACGCCCGCCTGGAAGGCCGAGGCGATGGCGATGGCGACGTTGTTGAGCAGGCAGAACCCCATCAGCGTCTCGCTCGTGGCGTGGTGGCCGGGCGGGCGCACGGCCGCGAAGGCGCGCCGGTGGTCGCCGGCGAGCACGGTTTCGAGCGCGACGAGCACGCCCCCGGCCGCGCGCCGGGCTGCCGCCGGCGAGGCGGTGGTGAGGTAGGTGTCGGCGTCCGCGAAGCCGCCGCCGCGCCGCCCGAGGTCGTCGATGATCGCCGGCACGCGGGGGTCGTGCACCGCCAGCACTTCCTCGGCGGTGACGTCGCGGGCGTCGAGCGCGGTCATGCGCTCGCGCAGGCCGGTGGCGTCCAGGTGGTCGAGGATCGCGGTCAACCGGTCCGGTCGCTCCGGGTGGCGCGGGTACTGGTGCGCCAGGTCGAGCCGCGGCGTCGAGCGGTCGGTGACGAGGGCGGCGGTCTGCATGGAGGGTCGGGACCGCGCTAGGGCGAGCAGCCGGTGAGGATCTCGGTGGGCCAGCTCGCGCCGTGGCCGAAGTACTCGCGCTCGAGGCCCTCGAAGCCCAGTTCGCGCGCCATCGGCTCGACGACGACCGGGCGGCAGGCGCCCAGGGCCTCCGGGTCGCGCTCGTAGGCCTGCTTCCAGCCGGCGGAGAACTCCGTGTCGCTGCCTTCGCCCTCGGTGAGGTTGACGAGGATCAGGCGGCCGTCCGCTCGCAACACGCGGCGGAACTCGGCGAGCACGACGGGGATCTCCTCCGTGGGGATGAGGTCGAGCATGTAGCTGTTGAAGACGACGTCGAAGGAGCCGTCCGGGAACGGCAGCGCGGTGGCGTCGGCGAGTGAGAACGGGGCGTGCTCGACGCCCTGCTCGCGCAGGCGGGCGCGGGCGACGTCCATCATCCCGGCGGCGAGGTCGACGCCGTGTGCGCCCTCGATACCGGAGCTGGCCACCACCTCGGCGAAGGTGACGCCGGTGCCGATCGCGACCTCCAGGTAGCGCTCGCCGGGCTGGCGGTCGAGCAGTTCGAGCGCGCGCGCCTTCGGCACGGCCTCGTTGGCGGCGGTCAGCTCGTCGTAGTGCGGCGCGTTTTCGCCGTACCAGTGCTGAATGCGGCTGCGTTCGACCGGAACATCGAGCATCGTGCGTCCCTTCGAGGGTTGCCGGCGGCGGTTGTCATCGGGCTTCGTCGAGCCCATCGGAGCCCGTGCCGAGTCTACCGCGCTGGCCGTTCGCGGCAATGTCTCCGGGCCT
>JASLOV010000203.1 GCA_030745285.1 Dehalococcoidia bacterium
CATCGATCGGCCAGACGCCGTCGTCGTTGACGCGCAGCTCGGCATGGATCGGGCCGTCGTCGAGCCCGATTGCGCGGGCGGACTGCACGACGGTGTCGAAGATCTCGTCCTGCACGTGCGCCGGCAGTCGCGAGGGCGTGACGTAGATCGTCTCCTCGAAGAACGGGCCGACGAGCGGGTCCGGCTTGTCGAAGAGCGCCAGCACGTGCAGCTCCCCATCCGCGAGCAGGCCCTCTAGCGAGACCTCGGCGCCGGGGATGTAGCCCTCGACCAGCAAATGGCCGACCGTGTCGCCACAGTCGGCGGCGACATCCGGGTCGGTCAGGATCGCGCGCACCCGTTCGAACGCCTCGATGAACCCGGCTTCGTCGTCGGCGCGGATCACGCCGCGGCTGGCGGCCAGGGAGAGCGGCTTCAGCACGCAGGGCAGGCCGCCCTCCTTCGCCAGCGCCGTCGCGGCCGCCGCCGGGTCGTCGTCGATCGCGAGCAGGCGGTAATCGGGCGTCAGCAGCTCGCCCCGTGCCAGCCTGCGCCGCAGCAAATGCTTGTTGCGCGTCGCCTCGACGGCGTCGAAGGGGTTGTGCGGCAGGCCGAGCAACTCCGATGCGGCTGCGGCCACCAGCGCCCCGGCGTCATCGACCGCGACGATGGTGTCGATGGGGAAGCGCCGGGCGAAGGCCGCGATCTGGCCCGCACCCGCAGCCGGGTCGTTGAGGTTGACCACGAGCGAGCGGCCCTCCGCAAACCCCTCCAGCGGCGAACCCCGGTCGGAGCCGACGACGACCTCGATATCCAGCCGTTGCGCGGCCGTCATGAAGTCCGGAGCGCGGTAGGTGGCGCTCGGGATCAGCAGCAGAACACGGGACACGCTGACTCTCCTCCCGGCCCGTCAGGCGGGCGCTACTCCGCGCCGATCTCCAGTACGGAGCGGGCAACCTCGTTGCTGCGCAGCGCGTCGAAGGCCTCATTGATCTCATCCAGCGGGAAGCGCTTCGAGACCAGGCCCTCCAGGTCGAGCTTGCCCGCGAGGTAGAGGTCGAGGATGCGCGGCATGTCGGTGTGGAAACGGCCGGAGCCGTAGAAGCTGCCCTTCAGCGTCTTCTCCTCCAGCCAGATCATGCCGGAGACCTCGATCTGGTCGGCGGGCGGCACCATGCCCACGATCACGGCGGTACCGCCGCGGCGAGCCATGCCGTAGGTCTGCTCCGCGGTCTGCTTGAGGCCAATCGCCTCGAAGGCGTAGTCGACGCCCCCGCCCGTCAGTTCATGGACCTGCTGCACCGGGTCGCCGGCGGTGGCGTCGACGCCATCGGTCGCGCCGAAGTCGCGCGCGTACTGCAGTTTGTGCTCCGCGATGTCCACCGCAATGATGCGGCGCGCCCCGGCCAGGCGAGCGGCCTGGATGATGTTCAGCCCGACGCCGCCGGTGCCGATCACCGCCACCGTTGTACCGGGCTCCACCTTCGCCGTGTTCACCACCGCGCCGTAGCCGGTCATGACGGAGCAGCCGACCAGCGCCGCGACATCCATGCCCACGGCGTCCGGGATCTTCAGCAGGCCCGAGGCCGGCGTCAGCGACAGCTCCGCGAAGCCGCCGACGTTCGTCATCGCCGTCACCGGGTCGTCTCCGCGCAGGAGCGCCGGGTCGTTGCGCAGGTCGCGGACCCCGCCACCTACCGCGCAGAGGTTCGGCCGCCCGGCGTCGCAGAACTCACAGTGCCCGCATGGCTGCACGAAGCCGATGATCACCCGGTTGCCGGCCTGGACGTTCGTCACGCCCGGCCCGACCTCCTGGACCACGCCGGCCACCTCGTGGCCCAGCACCGTCGGCATGCGGGCCGGGTAGGTCCCCTCGATGAAGTGCAGGTCAGAGTGGCACACGCCGGCCGCGATCACCTTCACCAGTGCCTCGCCGGGGCCCGGGTCCGCGACCGTGAGCTCATCGATCGTCATCGGCGATCGGGCTTCGTTCAGGACGGCTGCACGCATGGACTCCCCTTACCTGTGCTCTGCCTTGTCGGTACTTCGTGCCTGCGCGCACCCGGCGGGGCGCGAACGGAGCAACAGTGTAGCGCGGACTCCCAGCCGCCGGAGCCCCTCCGGACCGCCGCCCCGGCTGCGGGAATCGTCGCCAGCGACCGATGATCAGCACGCGCAACTGGATTCAACCGCGGGAGAGCCGTCGATGCCGCCAACGGAAGGCGAGAACTCCGCCCCACCGAACACTGCGATGCGCGTGCCTGTCCCGGGGTCAGTCTTCTCCGTCGCGCGCGAGATCCCGTTCATCTTCTTCGGCGAACGCGGGCGGGCGCTGATCGACCTCAAGGCGTCGCCGGGGGCGAGGCGCAGGACGGCGCGACCCGGGCGGCCTGACTTTCGCGACCCTCGAAGGCGGCACGATCCCCGGCACGGCGTCCGGGCGCCCGTCCCCTGGAACGCCGCCGGAGCCCGGTGGTGCTTGAAGCAGCGTCTGCCCTCATCTAGTATCGATACCGCAATATTCTGTTAACGTGATATGAGAGTACCGAACCCGGTGTCCCGTCCCGTCGACGAATACGAGGCCGAGCAGCGCGCACGCGAGCTCCTGCTTGCGGAGCATCCCGACATTCGCGAGCAATACGAGTCGCTGCGACCCCGGTTCGAGGTCGTCTCCGCGCTGATCCGCGCCCGCAAGGAGGCCGGACTGACCCAGGCGCAGCTGGCGGAGCGCATGGGGCGTCGCCAGAGCCTGATCAGCGCCATCGAGTCCGGCCGCCGCAACCCCCACTTCCAGACGCTGGCCGACGCCGCCCGGGCGCTCGGTTACGAGCTACGGGTCGACTTCGTGCGCGCTCCCAATCCCGATGGCGGAGCCTCGCGCGGCGGCGGCGACCGTTCGTGAGAGGGCGCCACCTGCCACAGGCGAAGCCCCGGGGCGCGAAGTTCGAGATCTTCAGGCGCTCGGTCGGCCTCTTCCGACCGTACCGTCGCCACTTCGCACTGCTCATCGTCCTGATCGCCGTCACCTCGACGCTGAACCTGCTACCGGCACTGCTGATCGCACAGATCGTGGACGAGGCGATCCCGGGCCGCGGCGACGCCGGGCGGATCACGACGCTCTTCTTCGCGATCGCCGCCATGTACCTGGTGTCCGCCCTGCTGGGCGTGCTGCAGGCGTACATCAACCAGTCGATCGGCCAGGGCATCATGGTCGACCTCCGTCGACGCATGCACGACCACTTGCAGCGACTCTCCGTGCACTTCTACACCTCCACCCGCACCGGCGAGATCCTCTCGCGCATCTCCACCGATGTGAACGCCGTGCAGCAATCGGTGACCGGCACGTTCACGGACTTCCTCACAAATCTACTCACGCTCGGCATCGCCGTCGGGCTGATGTTCATGCTCGAGTGGCGGCTGGCGCTGATCTCGATCGTCGTGCTGCCGCTCTGGGTCTATCCGACGATGCGCGTTGGCCTCGCCATGCGCCGCCTCCAGCGCGAATACCAGGAGGAGTCGGCAGAGATGTCCGCGCAGCTCGAGGAGACGCTCTCGGTCTCCGGCGCGATGCTCGTGAAGACCTTCGGTCGCCAGGACTACGAGTCGGAGCGCTTCGCGCAGTCGAACGAGACGCTGCGCTCGCTCGCGATCCGGCGGCTGATGGCGGGGCGCTGGTTCAACATGGCGACCGGCCTCTTTGGCTCGCTCTCCATCGCCGTCGTCTACTGGTTCGGCGGCCGCGCCGTCGTCAGCGACGAGGTGACGATGGGCGCCGTCGTTGCCTTCGCGGTGCTGGCGCAGCGGGTCTTCCAGCCCTTCCAGGGCATCGCCCGCATCAACACCACCATGCTCTCCTCGCTCGCGCTCTTCGAGCGCATCTTCGAGTACCTGGACCTGCCGGTGGAGGTCGATGAGCGACCGGGCGCCGTGGCGCTGCAGCGCCCGACCGGCCGGCTCAGCTTCGAGCGCGTGAGCTTCGCCTACACCTCGGAGTCACTGCCGGCGATCGACGAGGCCACGTTCGAGATCGAGCCCGGCCAGATGGCGGCCCTAGTCGGTCCCTCCGGCGCCGGTAAGACGACGATCACCTACCTGCTGCAGCGCTTCTACGACCCGCAGAGCGGGCGCATCCTGCTGGACGGGCACGACCTGCGGGACCTGACGCTGGACTCCGTCTCTCGCGCCGTCGGGGTCGTGATGCAGGACACCTACCTCTTCCACACCACCCTTAGCGACAACATCCGCTACGGGCGCCTGGACGCCGCGGACGACGAGGTGCGCGCCGCGGCCAGCACCGCCGGCCTGGACGAGATGATCGAGCGCATGACCGACGGCCTGGAAACCGTCGTCGGCGAACGCGGATACCGGCTCTCCGGCGGCGAGAAGCAACGCGTGGCGCTCGGGCGAGCGATCCTCAAGGACCCGCCCGTGCTGATCCTCGACGAGGCGACATCGTCCCTCGACTCCCGTCGCGAACGTCAGATTCGGGAAGCGACGGAGCGACTGGCGCGGGGCCGCACCACCGTCGTGATCGCCCACCGCCTCTCGACCGTGCTGAAGGCGGACGTGATCTTCGCGCTCGACCAGGGCCGCATCGTGGAGCGCGGCCAGCACGATGAGCTGCTGGCCCGCGGCGGGCTCTACGCCTCGCTCTACAACGAGCAGTTCTCCGAGCAAGAAGCGCCCGTCGAGTCCGGCGAGGTCGCCGGCTCGTAGCAGGCCCGGATCGGGAGTGGTCGCGGTCACTGCGGCGCGGGCGAAAGAGGCGTAGGCTGGTCACATCGGATGGTCGGCCGGCTGGCCTCGCCGCCTCAGCCGGAGTACGCAGCAAGGACGACAGCAATGCGCTTTCTTCGACGACTGATGTTCCTCGCCCTGATCGCCGGCGCCGCTACGGCTGCGATGCGACGCATGCGCGGGACCAGCGAGTGCGGCCCTGCCTGCGACTGCAGCAATGGCGCCGCCGCCTGCTCTTGCAGCCACGCCACCTGCCTCGCCCCCGCGGAGGCGTAGGCCCCACAGTCGACGGCCGCAGCACTGCTTGCCCCCTCGTCCTCTCCCGCACGCCGTCGGCCCTACGGCACGAAGCCGGAGGTGACCTCGGTGCCTTGCTCGACGAAGCAGGGCTGGTTGCCGAAGGGGTCGGCGGGCATGCCGAGCAGCGAGGTGTAGAACGCCTGCGCCCGATCGATGCCGGCCACGGGGGTGATGACGCGCCAGAGCCGCGGCATCGGTGTTCCCTCCGGTGGCGCCTCCGGACGTCCCGCTACTGGTTGCCGAGGATCAGCGTGGCCGCCAGCGAGAACATCCCGCCGGGGGCATGCACGATGCCGGTCTCGACGCCGTCGACCTGGCGATCGCCGCTCTCGCCGCGCAGCTGCGCGACGGACTCCTGGATGGCGAACATGCCGTACATGCCCGTGTGGGTGTACGAGAGGCCGCCGCCGTTGGTGTTCATCGGGAAGTCGCCGCCTGGGGCGGTGCGCATCTCCGCGAAGAAGGGACCGCTCTCACCCTTCTCCACGAAACCGAGCGCCTCCAGCGCGTACATCGGCGTGTGCGAGAAGGCGTCGTAGAACATCGCATGGTCGATGGCGGAATGGTCGACATCGGCCATGTGGAAGGCCTCGCGGCCGGAGAGCGCGCCGTGATCCCAGAAGGCGAAGTCGCGCATCATCGAGACATTGGTGTGCTGCGTGGCCTCGCCGCGGCCCAGCACCCAGATCGGCTTCTTCGGGAAGTCGTCCGCGCGTTCCTCGCTGACCAGCACCAACGCCCCGCCGCCATCCGTGACCAGGCAGCAGTTGAGCAGGTGGAAGGGCCAGCAGACCATGCGCGAATCCAGCACGTCCTGGACGGTGATCGGGTCGCGCATCATCGCGCGCGGGTTCTTCTCCGCCCACTGGCGGGTAGCCACGGAGACGGCGGCGATCTGCTCCTCCGTCGTGCCGAAGTCCTTCATGTGCCGCGCGACGGGGATCGAGAACGTCGAGGGCGGTCCGAAGAGACCGAAGGGCCCCTCGAACTGTCCGCCCGGGGTGGCTGAGCCACCGCCGCCTCCGCCGACGCCGACGCGCGAGCGGCCGGACTCGCCGTGCGTGATCAGCACCGTGTCCGCGTAGCCGGCGGTGATCGCCGCGACGGCGTGGCCGACGTGCGCCAGGAAGGAGCCGCCGCCGAGCGAGGTGCCGTCCACCCAGCGCGGGGCGATACCCAGGTATTCGGTGAGCTGGGCCGGCGAGGCGCCGGCGGTCGCAAAGCCATCGATATCCGACATCTGGAGGCCGGCGTCGGCGACGGCGCGCAGCGCGGACTCTGCATGCAGTTCGAGCATGCTGGTGTCCGGCAGCTTGCCGAGCCCTTCCGTCTCGGCGGCGCCGACGATGGCGACTTTGTGGCTGAGGGCGCGTGAGTCTGGCATCAGATGATCCTCTCGGGGACGGGCTTAACCCGTGACGGGTTGAAACTTGGCCAGGGTGATCTCGTCGGTGACGGCGTCGTAGACGATCTCGACGGGCATGTCGACCTGTACGTGCTCCGGATCGGGCTCGATGTTGATGATGTTGGTCAACATGCGCGGCCCCTCCTCAAGCGAGACCACCGCCACCACGTACGGGACCTCCTCGGCCCAGCCGCCCATCGCGCGATGGTTGATCACGAATGTTTCGACGGTGCCCTTGCCGGAGACCGTGGTCCATTCGACGTTGGTGGAGTGGCAGTGCGGGCAGAACGACCGCGGGTAGAAGTAGTGCTGGTTGCAGTCCTGGCACTGCTGAATGCGAAGCTCTTCGCGCTTCAGGCCGTCCCAGAACTCCTGGGTCTCCGGCGTCGGCATGGGCAGCGGTTTGTTGTAATCGGCCATCGTCACTCTCCAGTCGTCCCGTCTGTAGCGCCGGCAGCGCCTGCGGTGCGGGCCGCGTCATACTACCGCCTGATTGCGGTTGGCGCTGCGGGGGCGGCGGAGGCGTGCCACCGTCGCGCGAGCGCAGCACGAGCAGCAACCCCGTCCCCGCCAGCATCGTGAAGAGCAGAACGGCTGCGATCGTGAGCAGCAGCGGCCTCAGCCAGCGACGTTCAGGCGGCTCCCAGGCCCCGTAGCCCGCCTCTTCCGTGAGGTCCGGGTCGAGCTCGCCCTCGCTTGAGGTGAGCCAGCCGTCGTCGCTCATCGACTCAGGCGTCCCGGGGCGGCCGCACGATCGCGAAGCTGACACGGGCCTTGGCGTTCATCGCGCCGTTCTCGCCGTCGGAGACCTCCACGTCGCAGACGCAGAGCCGCCCGCCTTTCCGCAGCACGCGCCCCTCCGCCACGGTCGGGTCGCCGAGGGCGGACGTGAGGTACGAGAGCCCGACATCGACGCTGCTCACGATCGACTCGCCGGGGCCGAGCGTGCTGCTGAGCGCGATCTCGGCGGCGAGCTCGGCGAGCGAGGCGACGACCCCGCCGTTGATCGAGTCACGAATGCCGCCCACGGCGATGTCGTTACGCGACATCGTCAGCCGCGCATAGCCCTCTTCGATCACATCGACGGAGACGCCGAGTTCGGTGAGGAAGGGGCGGTCCTGCCACTGCGCCCGCAGCGCGTCGAAGCCTGGCGTGACGGCACCGGTCACGGAGACACCCCCGGCGCCGGCCGGATCGAATACGTGCCGCGCCCGGTGGCGACGAGGGCGCCGGACTGGTCCAGGGCCTCGACGGTCATCACCGCCAGGCGGCGCCCCTTGTGCAGCACGCGGCTCTCGACGATGACGGCGCCCTGCGGCTTTGCCACATAGGTCAGCGTCATCTCGGCCGTACCGTTCATTGCCTCGCGACCGTCTTCGATCACCGTGCTGACGGCGGTGACCAGCGCCTGGTCGGCGGCGGTCGTGACGGCCAGGTTGCTGACCGTACCGTCCGGCGCGGCGCCGCCGCGGACCGCCTCCACCCGGTAGCTCGCGAACCCCTCGCCGACTTCCTCGCCGCTGATGCCGAGCGCGACGAAGAGCGGACGGTTGGCCTGGGCGGCGACCCACGGGCCGCGGCGCGGTGCTGGCGTCATGCTTGCCCCTCCGGTGGCCGCACTCCCCGGCGGCCATGCGCCGGAGCGTACCGTCACCGCCGCGCGAGTGACAGCCGCGCAGGGCCCCGTCTGCGCGAGCGGGGCGCTGGCGGCTAAGCTCGCAGCGAAGGAGCGGCCGATGGCGCGCGAATCGGACGGCGAAGCCGGCGCTGGGGCTGACGCAGGCCCGCTTCCCGACGACGCGCTGCTCGCCGAGATCGAGGGCGTCGCGCTGGAGCTCGCCCGCTTCGCCGGCGGCGAGATCACGGCCGCGCTCAGACGCGGCATGACCGTGGAGTACAAGACCGAGGCGAAGGGCGAGGCCGCGCCCACCGACCCCGTCTCCGAGGTCGACCGCAACGTAGAGCGCCAGCTCCGCAAACAGCTCGCGGAGCGCTTCCCCGACCACGCCATCGTCGGGGAGGAGGTCGACGAGCACCCGGCGGCGGATGCGGAGTTCGTCTGGGCGATCGACCCGGTCGACGGCACCACCAACTTCGTCAACGGCTTCCCGCTATTCGCCTGCTCGATCGGGGTACTGCACCGCGGACGCCCGGTGATCGGGGTGGTGTGGTGCTCGACGAGCCACGAGCTGCGGCCGGCGGTCTATCACGCCCGCCACGGCAGCGCGCTGCTGCTCGACGGGGAGGAGGTCACCCCCGGCCCGCCGGCGAGCGGCGTGAGCCGGCGGCTGGCGGCGGCGCCCGGCGGGGCGGCCGGGCGGCAGCGGGGCTGGGACAACCGCGTGACCGGCTGCGCCTCGATCGAGTGCGTCTTCGTCGCGGCCGGGATCTTCAACTCGGCGTCGTTCTGGGGGCCGGGGCTGTGGGACGTGGCCGCGGGGACGGTACTGCTGCGTGCGGCCGGTCGCGAAATCTGGACGCGCGACGGGCGGGGCTGGCGTTCCTTCGAACGCTTCGAAGCACCGTCCGAGGTGCGCGAGGAGCGCGAGCCGTCGCTTCGCGACTGGCGCCGGCCGCTGCTGGTGGGCGAGCGCGAGGCGCTCGCGGTGCTCCGCGAGCGGCTGCGGGGCCCGAGCCGGTGGCGGCGTCTCAGACGGCGGCTGCACCTGCCCTGAGCGCCGCCGAATGGGATCGATCAGCGCTCAGATCATCGGCCAGGGGACGCAGCGGTAGGGGAACATCTCCGGCAGCACCGGGTGACCGGCCAGCTCCCGGCAACGCGCCGCCAGCGCCTCTCGCTCCGGCTCGGAGAGGCAGCGCCGCAACGCGTCGGCGCTCTCGTCGCCGGAGACGAGACACTCCGCGGCGCGCTCGAGGTCTTCGACACAGCGGTCCGGAAGCGGCTCACCCGCGAAGTCCCAGACCACGGTGCGCAGCTTGCGCTGGCTGTGGAAGCAGAGCCCGTTGTCGATGCCCCACAACCGCCCGTCGCCGTCCAGCAGCAGGTGGCCGCCCTTGCGGTCGGCGTTGTTCGCCACCAGGTCGAAGGCGGCGAAGCGGATGAGCTGCTCGTGCAGCGAGTCCTGCTCGCGGAAGTCGAAGTAGTGCTGGGAGGGGTCGTGCTCGATGTAGAGCTGCATCGACCCGACGCCCTGAGGACCGCCGCGCTCCACCGTCGGCGGGATCAGGTTCCAGCCGAGCAGCCGGGAGAGCTGGTAGGCGCCGACCTCGCGCTCGTAGAGGGTGCCGGGGGGGAAGTCGTGCAGCGGGCGCTCGCCCTGCGACGGCTTGTAGATGCCTAGCCCCTCACCGAACCGGTCGTGCGCGAGCGTCGCCAGGAAGACGTAGTTCGAGGCGTCGTAGACGAGGCGAAGCTCTCCCACCTCGGCTTCAGCAAGCGCCGCGAGCGCCTGCGGGTCGGCGGCGGACCAGGAGTTGACGGGCGCTGTCAGTGGACCCCTCCGGCTGCCGTTCGATTGTAGCGGTCGCGCCGCCCATCGATGGCGAAAGCGTCTCTCAGTTCGCGCCGCCGCCTTCCTGCGTCACCACCTCGCGGGTCGTCACGCCCAGCCCGACGCGCATCGCCGAGCAGTGCATCATCATCGTCGCGAGCACGGGAGTGACCCCCTGGAGCGTCGACCGCGCGATGGCCACGTCCGGCCCGGCGACGGCCGCTGCCAGCGCGTCGGGACCGGCCTCGATTGGCTGCGCGAGGAAGCGCGACGAGGAGCGGGCGTAGAAGTAGAGCGCGCGACCTCGACGGCGAAAGTCCGGGTAGGCGACCAGGTGCTGTAGCTCTTCCCACACGGCCTCCAGGTATGCCGGCCACGCAGCGATCGCGCGGTAGAGGTCGGGCGCACCGTCGACGTTGAGCACCTCGGCGATGGCCGGCAGGGGCGCGGTGCCGCCGTCGGCCAGTTCGAGTGCGGTTTCCACGTGCTCCTGCTCGCGCTCGGACGGCTGACGCGGCTCCGGCCGACCCTGCCCGCCGACACTGGGCTCTGTCATTGCCTCGGCGAGCGCTGACGTCAGCAGCAGGAGCTGCGGCTGCACCCAGTAGAAGACATCGAGTGCGGCGACGACCGCATCGAGTTCGGCCTCGGAGAGGCCGCGCGCCAGCAGCGAGGCCCGCGAGAGCACCGGCTCGTACACCTCCTCCACTCCGTCGGCGGCCATGTCCGCCATGTAGAGCGCGCTGCCGAGGAATCCCGCCGTCTCCATCGACGGGGCCAGTTGAGGCCAGACGGCGTCGAGGTAGCCACCGGCACGGGCGAGGCCGGCCACGGCGTCCGGTATGAACGGCGCTCTCAGCGCGGCGGCAACGAGCCGGGCGGTCGATTCGGGCTGCTCGCTCACCGTCGAAGCATAGCGAGGCAGCGGCAGACAGGGAGGGAGCCCACTGGGTTGCCGAGCACGCAGCCCGGTGCTGCCTGATTTCGCGGGATACCTCTTATCTGATAAGAAGACACATCAGAGTCCATATCACTGGCCAGTTCGGGTCAGAAATACGACGCCTGCAAAGTCTCTTCTCCCGCTGGGTACTCACGGCGCTCGCCCTGATTGCACTCGCCGGCGGACGCGTCTCCGCGCAATCACCAGACGTCCTGGCCGCGGGCGGCGTCGACTCATCGTTCGAGGCCGGGCTGGATGGCTGGACGGTCGTCAACGCGTCCGCCGGGGGCAGTGGCCCCGTCTGGGGCGGCACGGCGGCGGCCCACCTCACCGCACAGGCGCCCGGGCTGGTGCGACTCGACACGAAGTACTGGCTCGTCTCGGCCTCACCCGGGGCGGAGCACACGCTGCGCCTGTAGATCTTCGACGATGACCCGCTGATCGACGGTGCCGATGTGTATCTCGAGTTTCTCGATGCCGCGGGCGCCGTCCTCCGCTCCCACACCGCTGGCTTGACGAGCGACGAGCCGTCGTTTCGGCAACTCGTCGTCGGCCCGGCTACAGCGGTCTCGGGCGCCGCGTACGTCCGCGTGAGCGTGTGGGCCAGCGCCCTGGCGGCCGGCGCAACGATCCACGTCGACGGCGTCACCGTCGAGGCCGGCCCTGTTCCGACGCCCGAACCGACTCCAGAGCCAACCCCAGAGCCGGCGCCCGAACCAACCCCCGAGCCGACGGCGGCGGCGACCCCAGCACCGAAAGCCAGCCCGACCGCATCGCCCACACCCACCGCCGGCCCAGTCGCCTCGCCCGCACCGACAAGCAGCCCCAGCGTCCGGTCGCCACGACCCTCGCCGCCCGCCCCCACCGCGGTCCCGATCTTCGAGCGGCTGACCAACGGCGACTTCGCGCTGGGCATCGAGGGGTGGTCGAGCGTCGGCGGCATTCTCACGGCCGCGGACGGCTTCAGCGACAGCGGGCTGGCGGCGGTCCTGACGTCGCAGAGCGCCTCGACGAAGTGGATGTCACAGACCGTGCACGTGACGGCGGGCGGCTGGTACCGCGCGAGTGCTCGCATGCGGCCCGCCTCGCCCGGGGACCTCGTCTGGTTGCGCGTTGCCTGGTACGCCTCGGCGGACGGCAGCGGCACGCAACTCTCGACGGCAGACGCGCCAGCGGTCCTCAACCCGGCGGAGTCGCTGGTGGAGACGAGCACCGGGGCACTGCAAGCGCCGGCGAATGCGCGGTTGGCGAAGGCACGGCTCGTGCTCCGGC
>JASLOV010000204.1 GCA_030745285.1 Dehalococcoidia bacterium
GCCGCCCGACGCGATCACCGGCACGTCGACCGCATCGCGCATCGCCTCGAGCAGGTCGACGTCGCAGCCGTCGCGGGTGCCGTCGCGATCCCAGCTGGTGATCAGAATCTCGCCCGCACCCAGCGCCGTGCCCTGTCGGGCCCAATCGATCGCGTCGACGCCGGTCGACTCTCGACCGCCCACGACGACCGTGTCCCAGCCGCCACCCGAGCGACGCGCATCGATGGCCAGGACCACGCACTGCGTTCCGAAGGCCTCGCTCAGCCGCTCGAGGAGGTTCGGATCCCGCACGGCGGCGGTGTTGACACTCACCTTGTCCGCTCCGGCGGCCAGGAGGCCGCGCGCGTCCTCGACCGTGCGAACGCCGCCACCCACGGTGAGCGGAATGTGAACTCGCCGCCTCACCGCCCTCACGGTCTCACGCTGCGTCTCTCGCGACTCAGGGGCGGCGCCGACGTCGAGGATGACGAGTTCGTCGGCGCCCTGGCGCTCGTACTCTTCGGCCTGGTCGGCGGGATCACCCGCGTCTCGGAGGTGCTGAAAGCGGATGCCCTTCACGACCCTCCCATCCTTTACGTCCAGACAAGGAACGATGCGTGGCGCAACCTCCTGCCACATCCCGGCGCTCGCCGGGTCTGTCGCGGCTCGAGCGCCCGCCGCCGTGCCGGCCCGGAGATCACCGCTGAGCCAGTCCCGAACGAGACCGATCCCGAACGGGCCGGACAGCTCAGGGTGGAACTGACACGCCAACGTCCTACCCTGCGCCAGCATCGACACGAAGGTCGCGCCGTGGGTCGTACGGGCCGCCCACCATCCCTTCGGCGGCTCGGGCAGGTAGAACGAGTTGGCGAACGCCGCCGTGCCACTGGGCAATCCGGATTGCCTGTCGGCGCTCACCTGATTCCATCCGAGGTGCGGCACGCGAACCGAGTCCGGCAACCGTCGAAGCCGGCCCGCGATGATGCCGAGACCCGGAGTCTCGGGACTCTCCTCGCTGCCCTCTCCGAGCATCTGCATCCCCAAGCAGATTGCGAGGAGCGGCGCGCCTCTCTCGTGGATCTCGCGGACGGTGTCGTCGAGGCCGTGACGACGGAGCGTGTCCAGACCGGCGGAGAAACGCCCGACCCCGGGCAGGATCACGTGGCTGGCGTCGAGCACCGCGCTCCGCTCGTCCGTGATGTCGTATCCGGCGCCCAGCGCGGTCAGGGCGCTCTCCACCGCGGCCAGGTTCGCGACCCCCGAGTCGATGATCGCGACGCGATACTCGGACGTCACGGCGAGACGCCTCCGATGGTGCCCTTGGTCGAAGGTATGTCGTTGAACCCGGACGCGGCCACGGCGGACTTGAGCGCGAGCGCCACGGCCTTGAACGCCGCCTCGGCACGGTGATGGTCGTTGTCGGCTGCGAGTACGTCGACGTGGAGCGTGATGCCGGCCGCTGCCGCCAGGGAACTCAGGAGGTGCGGGATGTTCTCGCACGACAGCTCGCCAAGTCGCTCGCGCCTGAGCCCGAGATCGATTCTCGCGAACGGTCGCCCCGAAACATCCACGACGGCGCGCGCGAGCGCTTCGTCCAGCGGCGCGTAGGCGTACCCGAAGCGTGCAATCCCCAGGCGATCGCCGAGGGCTTCCTGCAGCGCACGCCCTAGGGCGATGCCGCAGTCTTCCACGGTGTGGTGGTCGTCGACCTGGCGGTCGCCCTGGCAGCTCAACTCGAGGTCGAATCGGCCGTGACGGGCGAGCGCGTCGAGCAGGTGGTCGAGGAAACCGATGCCCGTCTGGACGTCCGAGGCGCCGGTGCCATCGAGCTCGAGGACAAGGTGGATCTCGGTCTCGTTGGTCTTGCGATCGATCGTGGCGTTGCGCGGCAGGTCGGCCTTCACGGGCGAGGCAGTGGTCATGGCAATAGCTCCAACAGGTCATCGAGGGCGGCCAGCACCGTGGCAGCTCCCGCGTCGTAGAGGGCGGCCTCACCCGCATCGGGGTCGGGGCCTGGCGCGACGATGCCCACGGGTAGCGCGCCCGCTGCCGCGGCGGCCCGAATGTCGTCGGGAGTGTCGCCGACCATCCAGGTTCGCCCCACGCCGAGACGCGACGCCGCCGCGCGAACCGGCGCCGGATCGGGCTTGCGCGGGCCGTCTTCCATGCAGACGACCACGGGAAGGAGGTCCGAGAGCTGTTCTCGTTCCAGGAACCACGCCGCCTCTTCGCGAGGCCGTCCGGTCACGATCCCCAACGGCAGCCGCTCGGCGAGACGCTCGAGCACCGCACGCGACACCAGCAGGCGTTCCGACTCCCGCAGCCCGGCCGCGCGCGACGTGCCCAGATAGGCCTCCTGGTAGGCCTGGGTCACCGCTGCGAGAGACACCTCGACTCCGCCGGCTGCGAGGATTCGTTGCGTCAAAACCCAGTCGTTGTTGGCGTCTCCCGCGAGAACCAGCGCCGCCAGCTCTTCCCGGCTCGCGTCGACACCCAGCCGCCGCGCCGTTTCGAGCACACACCGGCGATAGGACTCCTCGACATCGGCGATCACGCCGTCCATGTCGAGAAGCAGAGCCTCTGGAGCCAGGCTGGTGGCCAACGCCCCAAGAAGCCGGTTCAGGCGCTCCGGCTGGTCGGGCACGGTGATGCGCAAGGCGTTGGAAATCTCTGGGCGATGAGGAAATCGGCGCACACGGACACCCAACGCGTTCAGCCCGTTGAAGACGAACTCCGCCCGGGCTCCGAAATCACCGAGAACGAAGTTGCCCTCGCCGCCGGCGGTCTCGACGCCAAGGCGGCGCAGCCTATCGCTGAGGCGCGTCCTCCCGTTCCGGACCGCGGCGACGTGTTCGTTCAACGCCGCCTCGCCGCTGCCGATCTGTGCCCTGACCGCCGCCAGCGAGAACCCGGCCACCGGGAAGGGGCTCCCCACGTTGCGGATCACGGTGGCCACCTCAGGACAAGCAATGGCGTAACCGACCCGGCAACCCGCCAGTCCCCACGCCTTCGAGAAGGTCCGCACCGTGATCACGTTGTCGTACGCCTGGGCGACGGCGGTGAGATCGTGGTCCGAGTACTCGACGTACGCGTGGTCGAGAACCACCATCGCGCCGTGCGCGGCACCCGAATCGATCTTGGATGCCGCCTCGGCCACGCACTCCAGATCGTCGGCCATGGCCACGCGGCCCGTCGGGTTGTTCGGCGAGATCATCGCAATCAGCGACACGGTGTCGTCCAACGCGGCGATCACCCCCTCGGTCGGGAAGGCATCCGTCCAGGGCACGCGCCGGACGTCGCCCCCGACCATCGCCGCAAACCGGTACATCATTTCGAAGGCTGGCACAGGAAGGATCACGCGGCGCCCGGGCGCCAGATAGGCCCGGACGACCCGATCGAGTGCGTCGTCCGCTCCGGCGGTGACGACCACACGCTCCGAACCCACACCGAGCCGTCGGGCGATGTCCGATTCCAGAGGCCCGGCGTCGGGATAGTCACTGGCTCGGGACGGATCCGACTCCGCCAAGTCCGCCAGCAGTGCGCGCGAAGGAGGGTTGCCCTCGTTGCCGTCGAGCTTGAGCAGCCCCGGCACCGGCCGGACGGGTCCCGCGTAGGGCTCCCGTGGGATCCAGGTCGACGGGAGAGGTGCGCGCTCGGTCATGGGACGATCTGCGAGATCGTGGTGACCGCCACGTCGGTGCCTCCGGCGGCCTTGATGGCCGGGATGATCTCTGGCAGCTGATCCCTCAACACGGCAGCCTTGACGGCGTACCCGCTGTCGCCAAAGAGCGGCGCTACCGTCGCCTCGCGCATGCACGGGAGCAAGGAGACGACCTCGTTGAGACGGTCCCGCGGGGCGTTGACCTCGACCATGACGCGCGTCCGCGCGTCGAGGACGCTCGCGAGCAGCAGGGCAAGGTTCTCGATACGCTCCCGCTTGACCGCGTGGTCCATGGCCCGCGGACTCGCGTACAGCCGGGTCGACGAGGCGATCACGCTATCGACGATCTCGAGATCGTTCGCCCGGAGCGTGCTTCCGGTCGCGGCGTTGTCGACGATGACATCCGCGTCCTCGGGCGGAAACACTTCGGTCGCACCAAAGGAGCGCACGAACTCCGCGTCGAAGTCTCGTCGCGCGATCCACCCCCGGGTGAGCCGTTCGTACTCGGAGGCGACCACCAGGGGACGATCGATGGCGTCGAGTCGGTCGAAGAGGCCCATGGGCGCCGCCGCCACCACCTTGACGGGGTCGAGACCCGTGTCCAGCAGTTCCACGACGTGCGCGTCGAGTTCCTCGACCCAGTCCGCTCCGGCGAACCCCACGTCCCGGCTCCCCAACTCGAGCATCTCGACGATGTTCTGGGGCTTGAGGACCTTCGCCTCGCAGCTGGCCAACGAGACCACGGGCCGGTAGCCGCGGGCCGACGGGGTCACGCGGATGCCGGCGTCGGCCAGCAGTGCAAGCACGGCGTCCTGCAGGCGCCCCTTGGGCAGGCCGACGCGCAGCGTCTCGTCTTCGGCACTCTCTTGGTTCATCAAGCAACCTCCGTTGTCGGTACAGGCGCTTCGAGGCAGGCAGAAAAAAAGCCGGCCTGGGAGGCCGGCGAAAGGTGCGCTCAGGTCGTCAGGCGATCTTCAGACGCACAACTCCAGCCAGCCGCTCGGGAGCGGATGGTGATGGGCGTGCCGATGATGCCGAATCACTGAACTCAAGACAGACAGTTTACGCGCAGACGGTCAGTGCCGTCAACGCCCTCTTCGCGATTGCACGATCACCGCACAAGATGCAACTCGGTCTGGCGGCGTAACACCCAGCGCATCTCGCCGTCGGCGGTGATCTCGGCCTCTTCTTCCAGCGCCATACGAACCGGCTGGCCGTCCCACTCGGGAACCGGCGTCGTCACCTGCAACTCGGTCGAGTACCACATGTT
>JASLOV010000205.1 GCA_030745285.1 Dehalococcoidia bacterium
GGCCTTCACCCAGTGTCGGAGCGTGTCGACGGAGACGTGCATCATGCGGTCGAAGCGCTCGCACAACGCCTCGGAGACGGCGGTCTTGCCCGCTCCGGCGGGTCCGGTCACCACAATCACCTGATTCACGCGCGCACCTGGTTCACACGCGCCTCACTGGCCTGCTCCGCTCACTGGCTGGCCTCGATTTCCAACGAGATGTCGAGCGAAGGCGCGGAGTGCGTGAGCGCGCCGACCGAGATCAGGTCGACGCCGGAGGCCGCCACGGAGGCCACCGCCTCCAGCGTGATCCCGCCAGACGCCTCGAACACGACGCCGTCCGGCGCTGCCTGCACGATCGCGGTCATCAGCTCGGGGGTCATGTTGTCCAGCAGCACGATGTCGGCGCCGGCCTCGACCGCCGCCCGCGCCTGCTCCTCGCCGTCCGCCTCGACCTCGATGCGCAGCGTGTGCGAGGCACGCAAGCGCGCCTCCCGGACGAGCCCATCGAGGTCGACGCCGCGCAGCGCCGCAGCGGCGATGTGGTTGTCCTTGATCAGCACGCCATCCTCCAGCGTGTTGCGATGGTTGTGCCCTCCGCCCGCGCGCACGGCGTAGCGCTCCAGTTCGCGCAGCCCGGGCGTCGTCTTGCGGGTATCGAGCAACTCGGCCCGTCCGCCCGCGGCCGCGGCACGCACGAAGGCGTCGGTCATCGTCGCGATGCCGGAGAGCCGCTGCAGGAAGTTCAGCGCCACCCGCTCGCCGGAGAGCATCGGCGCCAGCGGCCCGCGCACTGCGGCGATCAGCTGCCCGGCCTCCGCAAGAGCCCCGTCGGCGGTCACCACCTCGACTTCGATCTCCGATGAGAGCTGCGCGAACGTCTCACGCACGATCTCCATGCCGCAGACGATGCCGGCCTCCTTCAGCAGGAAGCCGCCCTCACCACTCTGCGACGGGTCGACGGTCGCCCGGGTCGTGACGTCGTGGTCGGCGCGGTCCTCCGCCAGCGCGCGCGCCACGTCCTCGCGCACTGTCCGCGGATCGGGACCGCGTGCGTCAGTGGTCACGGGTGGTCCTCGTTACCGTCTTGCTGCCCCCGGCGGGCTTCAGGCTGGCCGCCGTCGTCCTGCTCATGGTGAGCCCGTCGACCGTGCCACTGCCTCATCGAGGCACATGAACCTGCCACCCTTCGACGGCGCAGGGTGAGCGGGCGGACCGTGCGCGGCCCGAGAGCGCCGCTGACGGACGAACTGCCGGCGGACGAAGAACTACTGGCGGAAGACAAGGTGCCGCCGCCACTCGTCGCTCGTCTCCGGGAAGTCGCTGCGGTAGTGCGCGCCGCGCGACTCCTCGCGCAGCATCGCCGCCTCCGTCATCAGCCGCCCGCAGACGACCATCGAGCGCATCTCCATCGACGTGCGGTCGTGCGCGGGCGGCATCAGCGACTGCCACTCGGCGAGCAGCGTCGCCGCCTCCGCCAGCCCGAGTCGCGTGCGCACGATTCCCGCGTTCGACCACATCAGCTCGCGCAGCTCCTCCGCCTGCGGCGCCTGCGGGGCGATCACGCAGTCCTCGCGCCGCGGCAGGGAACGGGCATCCGGCGACGGTTCCAGCGGCGGCGAGACGGCGCCTTCGAAGAGCCGCTCTACGGCGCGCTTCGCAAACACCACCGTCTCCAGCAGCGAGTTGCTGGCCAGCCGGTTGGCCCCGTGGACACCCGTGCAGGCGACCTCACCGACCGCGAACAGGCCTGGCACCGTCGTCTCGCCACGACTGTTCGTGCGCACGCCGCCCATCGTGTAGTGCGCCGCCGGCGAGACCGGGATGCGGTCCTTGCTCATGTCGAGCCCGGCATCGAGGCAGGTGCGGTAGATCGTCGGGAATCGCGCCGCCAGCCAATCAGCATCGCGGTGCGTGATGTCCAGCAGAACGTGGTCGCCGTCCACCTCCCCGATCTCACAGTGAGCCGCCCGCGCGACGATGTCGCGTGGCGCTAGCTCGGCCTGCTCGTGGTAACGCGGCATGAAGCGCTCGCCCTGCGCGTTGTACAGCAGTGCGCCCTCGCCGCGCACCGCCTCCGAAATCAGGAAGATCGGCCGTTCCGGCAGCCGCAGCGCCGTCGGGTGGAACTGCGTGAACTCCATGTCCATCACTTCGGCGCCGCAGCCGTAGGCCAGCGCGATGCCGTCGCCCGTGGAGACCTGCGGGTTGGTCGTGACGCGATAGATCTGACCGGCGCCGCCTGTCGCCAGCACGATGTTGCCCGCCTCGTAGGTCACGCGTTCGTCGCGCAGCGCGTCGTAGAGCCGCACGGCGACGGCGCGCCCGTCCTCCACGATCACGCGATCCGCGAGCGTGTGCTCGCGGATCGTCACCCCCTCGCGGCGGGCCAGCGAGGAGAGCGAGAGCTCGATCTCGAGCCCGGTCGAGTCGCCCCCGGCGTGGAGGATGCGCGGCGCCGAGTGCGCACCCTCGCGGCCGAGAGCCACCTCGCCGTCGGCAGCGTCGAAGTTGACCCCGTAGCGCACCAGGTCGGCGATGCGATCGGCGGCCTCGGAGGTGAGGATGCGCGCCGCCTCTTCGTCGACCAGCCCCGCGCCGGCCTCGATCGTGTCGCGCAGGTGAGAGTCCGGCGAGTCGCCCGAGCCGACGGCGGCGGCGATGCCACCCTGGGCGTAACGCGTGCTGGCCTCGTCGATCGTGCCCTTCGTCGCCACCAGCACGCTCGCGCCGTGCTCGTGCGCCTGCAGCGCCGCATAGAGACCGGCGATCCCGGAGCCAACGACGACCAGGTCGAAGCGCTGCGGCGTTGCCTGCGCTCCCACCGGGCTTGACGGGTCCGACGTCATTCACTCACCTCCACGTCGGCATCAAATTGCTGGACCGCTGCGGCGATCTGCTGCCAGTCCGGCGGTACTTCGGCCGCGCCGCTCAGCGTGTTCACGTACGCGTAGCGATGCGTCATCTGCGCGATGACGCGGTCGTTCGACCCCGCCGCCACCTCGCATTCGAACACCAGGCGGCCGGGCCGCATCTCCGCGCAGCGCAAACGGACCACCGCCTCATCGTCCCATCGCAACGCCGCCAGGTATTGCACCTCCGTGCGCGTCTGGAAGCGCAGCACATCGCGGTGACTGGGGATGCTTGCGGCCTCGTCGTACCGGTCGAGCGCGATCTCCGTCAGCGCGATCAGCACGCCGCCGTGGACGAAGGGCGTGCCGCCGAAGGTGTCGGTGTGTCGGAGCGGCATGCGCGTCTCGAAGCGAAACTGGGCCAAACCGTCTCCCGGCTACTTCAGCGCGAGCATGCGCTCCAGCGCGACGCGGGCGTGCTGCTGCTGGCCGGACGGCACGACGACCTGGTTGACGACCTCGCCCCGTACCAGCGACTCCATCACCCACGCCATGTACGCCGGGTGCACGCGGTACATCGTGCTGCACGGGCAGACGACGGGGTCCAGGCAGAACACCGTCTTGTCCGGGTGCTCCTTCGCCAGCCGCGAGACCAGGTTGATCTCCGTGCCCACGCCGATTACCGACCCGGCCGCGGCCTCGTTCACGTAGCGTTCGATGTAGGCGGTCGATCCCTGCGCGTCGGCCGCCTCGACGACATCGAAGCGGCACTCCGGGTGCACGACGATCTGCGCGTCCGGGTAGCGCTCGCGCGCCGATTCGATCTGCGTGACGGAGAAGCGCTGGTGCACGGAGCAGTGCCCCTGCCAGAGGATGATGCGGGAGCGATCGAGCGCCGCGCGGTCCACTCCGCCCAGGCTGCCCGAGGGCTGTCGCCAGTTCCACAGCACCATCTGATCGAGCGGGATGCCCATCGCATGCCCGGTGTTGCGGCCCAGGTGCTGGTCCGGGAAGAAGAAGACCC
>JASLOV010000206.1 GCA_030745285.1 Dehalococcoidia bacterium
CGGCGCAGACGCGTCATCGGCGCAAGCCCGCAGCCGGCCTTCCGATCGGTCGTACCAGTTGTTGCCGATGAGACCGTGGCTTTCGGGCAGGCTGCCGGTCGAGATCGTCGCGTGGCCGGCGCAGGTATTCGTCTGGAAGTACGGGTAGGCCGCCTGCTGGAACCAGGCGCCGTCGTCGACCAGACGCTTCAACCCGCCGTTCCACTGATGCTGGAAGCGCTTGATGTAGTCGGCCCGCATCTGGTCGACGACGATCAGGACGACGAGCCGCGGCGGGTCGGTCTGGGCGGAGACAGTACTCGCGGTGAGCAGCAGTGCTAGACAGGCGGTGACCGAGAGGCGACGCATGGTGCGCAGCATCCGCGATCTACGGGAGCCGGGTCAAGCGGTGTGGTCGTCCGCTACTCGTCCCTGAGCGCCGCCGCCGGATCGATCCGCGTGGCGCGCCGCGAGGGCACGAGGCACGCCGTCAGGCCGACGAACGTCAACATCGCCGCCACCGCGGTGAAGACCATGGGGTCGGTCGGTTCGACGGCGTAGAGCAGGCTCGAGATGAGCTGCGTGAGTCCGAGCGCACCCGCCGTGCCGACCAGAAGACCGGTGCCCACGAGCGCGCCACCCTGCCAGAGAATCTGGCGCACGATGCGCGCCGGCTCGGCGCCCAGCGCCATCCGGATGCCGATCTCCTTGGTCCGCTGGCTGACCGCGAAGGCAAGGACACCGTAGATTCCGAGCGCCGAAAGTGCGAGCGCCACACCGGCGAAGAACAGCAGCAGGGCCATCGGCGTCCGGCGCTGCCCGAGCGACTCGGCCAGGCGTGTCTCCATCACCTGCACGTCGTAGATCGGGAGTTGGGGGTCGAGGCCGAGGATCGTCGCGCGCACCGTGTTGCCGAGCGATGCGGCTGAGCCGTCTGTGCGAATGACGGCCGTCATCTCATTGATATGCGACCACCGGAAGCCGACTTCGGTCTGGGTCATCGAGAAGTAGACCGACCCGCGGTCGTCGTTCTCGGCGAGATCCTCGACTTTCACCGACCCGACGAGGCCGACGACGGTTTGCCACGGATTGCCGTCCCCGGCGCCGAAGTGCAGCCGCTTGCCGATCGGGTTCTCGCCCGGCCAGTACTTCGCCGCGAAGTCCTCGTCCACGATCGCCACGAACGGCGCTTCCAGATCGTCGCGTGCTTCGAACTCTCGACCGGCGAGCACAGGAATACCCATCGAGGCGAAGTAGTCACCGCCGATCCAGACGTTGTGCGGCAACGGCAGACCTTCGTCGGGCCCGAACGGGTAGCCTTCCGGGACGACGACGCTCTTGTTGCCGTCGTCGCTGAACGGCAGCAGCGTCGTGAGGCCGACCGCGCTCACGCCCGGAAGCGCCTCGATCGCCTCCTGCGCCCGGCGGTTGAACGCCTGAGCCGCGGGCGTGTTGTACCGGGTCAACGGCAACGACACCTGAGCCGTCAGGACCTGCGCCGGCCGGAAGCCGGGATCGACATTGAGCACCCGGCCGAAGCTGACGACGAGCAGGCCGGCGCCGATCAGCAGCACGAAGGCCAGCGAGACCTGTGCCACGACCAGCACGCCGCGGGTCTTCGCCGACCCGCCGGCCGATCCGGAGCGCCCGCCTTGGCGCAGCAGCCTCTCGAGGTCGCCGCGCGACAGGTGCAGCGCGGGGATCACGCCGAAGACGAGGCCGGTTAAGGTGGCGATCGCGGCGGTGAAGGCCACGACGCTACCGTCGATGGCGAGGCTAGTGTTCGGTGGGAGTCCGGGGAGTTCCAGCCGCGTGAAGAGTTCGAGGCCGGCGGCGCCGATCGCCAGACCGGCCGCGCCGCCGATGATCGCGAGGACGAGGCTTTCGGTCAGGAGCTGCCGCATGACGCGCCATCGCGCGGCGCCCAAGGCGAACCGGATCGCCAGTTCCTGTGTCCGGCCGCTGGCCCGCGTCAGGAGCAGGTTGGCGATGTTGACGCAGCCGATGAGCAGGACGAGCAAGACGCTGGCCTGAAGGACGTAGAGCGTGGGGCGAACGAAGCGCACGAGCTGATCCTGGATGCCGATGACGACCGTGCTGTAGTTCAGCCGTTCGACGAGTGGCCGGAAATCGGGAAACTGCTCGAGCAGCCGCGCGTTGAGCGCATCGATCCGCTCCTGCGCCAGGGCGGTGCTGACGCCAGGCTGCAACCGTCCGATCATCTTCGCGTAATTGCCGTGGCGCGCGCCGTCCGAGCGTTCCTGCTCGTTGAATGCCCACGGCCTCAAGATCGCGACCTCTTCCGCGAGAACCGTGAACCCCACCGGCATGACGCCGACGATGTCGTGATCGACACCGTCGATCGTGATGGGCCGGCCAATCGCCCCAGGCGAGCCGGCGAACATCTCCTGCCAGAGGCCATGACTCAAGATCGCGAGGCGCTCGTTGCCTGGCTCGGCGTCGGCTTCGGTGAACGGCCGGCCGAGGGTGGGCTGGGTTCTGAGGACGTCGAACAACGACGCCGTCGTCCGGGCACCCACGACCCGTTGTGGTGAACCGTCGTCGCCGATCGTGTAGCTCTGGAAGTTGAAGAGGGCCAGTGATTCGAAGACGTCGGTCTCGGCGCGCCGGTCGAAGTAGTCGGGCGGACTGTTCTCGCCGTCGGCGCTGCTAGCGACGGCTGGGTAGATGTTGAACAGCGTGACCAGCCGATTACCCTCGGGGAACGGCAGAGGCCGCAGCAGGACGCCGTGGATGACGCTGAAGATCGTGGTGTTCGCGCCGATGCAGAGCGCCAGTGTCAGCAGCGCCACCGCCGTGAAGCCTGGCGTCCGGCGCATCGATCGGAGGGCGATGCGCACATCTTGCCAGGCCTGTTCGATCAACGCGCCGGCTCTGACCTCCCGTGAGAGTTCCTTGACCTGATCGACGCCGCCGAGTTCGAGACGCGCCGCCCGGCGGGCTTCCTCTGGCGAGAGTCCGGCCGCGGTCTTCTCGTCGACAAGCATCCCGAGATACGACTCGACCTCGTCGCTGAGTTCTCGTTCGACGTGGTCGCGGCGAAGGAGATTCTTGAAGAGCCTCGACAGGCGGCTAGGCCAGGGCATCGCGCGTTTCCTCAGGTGGCCCGCAGCGCCCGACCCATCGCCAGCGCCACCCGCTGCCAGTGTTCGGATTTCGCCCGCAGTTGCCGTCGGCCCGACGCTGTCAGCTGGTAGTACTTGGCGCGCCGATTGTTCTCGGACTCGCCCCATTCGGCAGCGAGCCACCCGTCCTGCTCCAGCCGGTGCAGAGCGGGGAAGAGCGAGCCCGGCTTGACGTTGAACGTGCCGCGCGAGATCTGCTCGATCCGCCGAGCGATCCCGAGCCCGTGGTTCGGGCCCAGCGCCAGCGCTTTCAGAATCAGCAGGTCGAGGGTGCCCTGCAGGAGGTCGATCGGTTCAGATCGTTCAGTCATCGTCACGTCCTATCGAATATCTATAGGAAAGCATCGTTCCTATAGATTGTCAATAGGAGTGATCCAGCAT
>JASLOV010000207.1 GCA_030745285.1 Dehalococcoidia bacterium
CGCGGCGTGCTGCTCCTGGTCGGCGGCGGCAGCCCGGGCGGCGGCTTCGCGCTGCTCGCTGGTGGCCAGTCCCTGCTCGGCGGCCGCGAGCACCTCCGCCGCCGCGTCGCGTTGCACGAGTACGAGGCCCAGCTCTCGCAGCCGTACGTGCTGGTCCGCGTCATAACCGAGCTGCTCACGCTCGTCGGCCAGCGCGCTCGCTGCCTTCTGCGCGACGGCAGCGGCGCGCTCGGCGTCGGTCCGTACTTTCGTCGACGCCGCAAGCGCCGCCTCCGCTTCACGGCAAGCTGCCTGCGCTGCTTCGAGGGCGGTGCGCGCTTCGTCGGAGGCGCGCGCCAGCTTGCCGAGGCCGGCAACGCGCTCGCGCCTGTCCTCGGCGCCGGCGATCTTCGCTTCGATCTCGCCGCGCTCGCGGTCGAGGGCTGCGGCGGTGCCCGGCGCGGCGAGCGAGAGTCCGGTGACCTGAGCCTGCAGGGTGGTCGCGAGCGCCTTCGACTCGCTGCCGCGCGCCCGTGCCGCCCGGCCGGCGGCCTCGTACGAGTCCAGCCCCAGCAGGCGAGTCAGGATCGCTCGCCGGTCACTGTCGTCGCCGCGCAGGAACGAATCGAAGGCCCCCTGCGGCAGCACGACCGTGCGCGTGAAGGTCGAGTAGTCGAGCCCGAGGATACGGGTCACCTGCGCGGTGACCTCGCGAGCACGGTCCGCCAGCGGCTGCCACTGGCCGTCCTCGTTCAGCCGCTCGAGGCGGGTGCCGACGGTGGTCGGCGCCTTACGGCTGACCCGGTAACGCTCGCCGCGGGCGGTGAAGTCGAACCGCACCGCCATCGAAGATTCGCCGTGGGTGATCAGCTGCCGCGTGGAGCGGCCGACGCGCGGCACCTGGCCGTAGAGCGCCCAGATCATCGCATCCAGGAGGGAGGACTTCCCCGCGCCCGTCGGGCCGGTGATCACAAAGAGCCTGCGTTGCTCGAAGTCGACGACGACCGGCTCACGGAAGGCGGTGAAGCCCCGCACCTCCAGCCGCAGCGGCTTCATCGACTTCTCATGATCTTGCCTCGACGGCGGCCGCTCCTCACGACGCCGCCTCGACGGCGGCCGCTCCTCACGATGCCGCCTCGACGGCAGCCGGGTTCTTCACGGTGCAACCAGCGGCCCGATCTCGCCCGAGGCCTCGTCCAGCAGCTCCGCGAACAGCGCCAACAACTCCGGCTCCGGCGCGGTGCCGTGCTGTGTGCGGTAGTAGCGCTCGAACAGCTCCCGCGGGCTGAGGTGGGCGAGCTCGGACGGCTGATCCGCCTGCTCGTCGCGCTCGTAGTCCAGCCGCACGTCGACGGCCAACGGGATCGCCTCCCGCACGCGGTGGGCGAGGCCGGGTTCCGGCCGTTCGACATCGAGCACGACGCGGACGTAGGCGCCGTCCACCTCGCCGGCCCGCGCCAGCACCTCGTCGAGCGAGCCGCGCAGCTCGGTCAGCCGGCGGCCGCGGGTCAGCGGCACGGTCTCGTGCACGACGGGGCGGCCGGGCCGGGCGTCGATCACACGCACCACCTTCTGCTGGTCGCGCTCGCCGAAGTCGAGCTGCAGCAAGGACCCGGAGTAGGCGGCGGGAGCGGCCGCGGAGACCACCTCCTGCGGCTGGTGGATGTGCCCGAGAGCGATGTACTGCGGCGTCGACGGCAGCGCGGCGGGAGGGACACCGTAGGCCCTGCCGATGTGCAGCAGACGCTCGGAGCCGTCGACGTCGGCGAGCACCGCGCCGTCGACGAAGAGGTGGCCAGCGAGGATGTTGATCGTCTCCGCCGCGGCAGGCTTGGCGAACGGGGCGCACATTGCGCGATAGATCTCCGCGGTGCGCTCGGCGTAAGTCTGGTGCTGCTCGTGGTCGAGCCCCAGCACCTCCGCGGCGTCGATCACGCGCCCTTCCTGCACCCACGGGATGGCGGCGATGCGGGCGGTCTCCTCGCCCTTCGTGAGCGTGAGGACGCCGCCGTCGCCGGGGCGTCGCACCATCGCCTGGGTCTGCACGCCGAGCAGGTCCGAGAGGCGGCCGAGGGCGTCGAGCTTGCGGGCGCTGTCGTGGTTGCCGCCGATCAGCACTACCCGGACATCCAGCCCGATCAGCTCGCGCAGCACCTCGTACAGCAGGCGGTCGGACTCCGGCGCGGGCGAGGCGGTGTCCCAGATGTCACCGCACACCAGCATCGCGTCGACCTGCTCCGCCTTCGCGATCTCGATCAGCTCCGCCAGCACAGCCTCGAATTCCGCGGCGCGGCTCTTGCCGCGCATGGTGCGGCCCAGGTGCCAGTCGGCGGTGTGAAGGATGCGCACTAGCGGTCGAACCGATCGAACACGTCACCGCTGTCCCCGTCGGCGACGGCTGCGGTCTCGCCGACCTCGGAGGGGCGGGTCGCCCATGCGGGGCGCGGGAACTGCACGAGCAGCGGCACCGGCAGCTCGGGTTGGCTCACGATCATCGTGCCCGGCTTGAGCAGGCGGGCGCGCTCGCGTGCCGCGGCGGAGAGGAAGCGGTACTCGCCGCGCCCGGCCTCGGCGGCGTCGAGCCGCCCGACGACGCGGAAGGACGACTGGCCGACGACCCGCGACTCGACCTCGCTCGCGGTCTGCTGCGCGCCGATCAGGATCACGCCGAGCGAGCGCCCGCGCTCCGCGATGTCGAGCAGCAGCTCCTTGATCGGGCTGCGGCCGTCGCGCGGCGCGTACTTGTTCAGCTCGTCGACGACCACGAACAGCGGCGGCGGCCGGTCCGAGCCGCGCCGCCCTTCGCGCGCCTCGATCTGCTCGCTGAGCACGACGCCGACGACGAAGCGCTGGGCGCGGTCGTGCAGGCGGTGGATGTCGACGACGGTGACCTGGTGACGGGCCGTGTCGATGCGGTGGTCGGCGGGGTCGGTCTCGGCGAATTCGTTGCCGCGGATCAGGTGCCCGACGTGCCGCGAGGCGGCGTTGAGGCGGCGCATGAAGGCGCGGATCGTGCCCACGCTGGCGGCGGTCGCGCCGGCGCCGGCCCAGGGCTGGCTGCCGGTGTCGCCCTCCGGGTCGGTATGGATCTCGATCACGTCCACGAGGTCGTCGAAGGTGCCGACGGATGAGCCGTCGACGACGATGTTCGCGCCGGCCGGGCTCTTGCGTGCAGCGATGCGAAGCTGGGCCTCGACGGCGTCGACGACGTAGCTGAGCTGCGAGAGCTCGGACTCTGCATCGGCGAAGAGGAATCGCAAGTAGCCACGCTCGCAGAAGTCACGCAGCGTCCAGAAGAAGCCGGTCACGCCCTCCTGCCGCGAACCGGTGTCGGGCATCGGCTGGTCGCCGCCACGCACCGGCGCGAGGAAGCCGACCGAGGCGAACGGCGTCGCCGGCAGGCCGAGCTGCGCGTACCTCGTGCGCTCGCCGTCGTCGAGCCGGGCGTTGGGCTTGTCGAGGAAGAGCAGGTCTTCGCCCTTGACGTTGAAGATCAGCGCCTTCGAGTTCGCCGCCCGCTGCCCGAGCGAGCCGCCCTCGAAGAGCGCATGCAGCAGGAACGTCGCGTACGAGGTCTTCGTCGCCACGCCTGAGATGCCGGAGATATTGACGTGCGCGCCGTTGGTGCCGTCCAGGAATTCGAGGTTGCCGAAGGTGACGTCACCGGCACGGGAGATGCCCAGTGGGAATGTCTCGTCCATCGTGTCGGTGAAGAGCGCCGCCCGCTGCGCCTCGCCGGTGGCGAGCACGACCGGTTGACCGGGCGATGGCGGCACGTAGACCTCCGGCTCAATGCGCGTGACCGCGACGTGCGCCGCCACCACCGACTGCGCCGGCAACACCCCGTCGCTTACGAGCTGCACGTCCGAGGTGAACGACGCGCCTTCCTGGTGCGCCCGCACTTCGTCGACGATGCCGTAGAGGTCGATCACCTCGCCGTCGGGCAGCGGCGACCGCACGTGCACGACGTCGTCGAGTTGGAGGTAGCGCTGCGGGTCGACGTAGACCCAGAACCCGAGCGGGGTCGAGGGTTCCTGCTCGGTGCCGAGCACGAGCCCCACCGCTTGCGCCTGGGGCTGATCGACCGGGCCGGTTCCGTTCGTGCGCTCTCTTGCGGCGGTCACGTCTCGGTCCTCTTCATCAGCAGAGCGGCGGCGGCCGCGACGGCATGTGCCCTTTCGCCAATCGACGCCGCGAGCAGGCGGCGCAGCCAGCGCCGGTCGCCCAGCCGGTGCGTGAGCACGGCCTCGAGCGCACCGACGGGGATGAGGTTCTGGGGCGCACGAGGGTCGCGCACCGGCGACGAAGCCAGTCGGGGCAACGCGCTGGTCGACTGGTCGGCGAGCACGACCGCCTCCGCCAGCGGGGCGAAGCCCGGCGCTTCCAGCCGCATGATGCCGCCGAGGTGGTGGTAGCGGCTGCCGAGTGCGGCGATGCGCACGAACCAGCTGTAGCGCTCGCGCCCGTCGGGACTGGTCAGCTTCACCAGCGGCGTGCGCTGGCCGACTCCGAGTGCCGGCAGGAGCTGGAGCTGCTCGCTCTCGATGTACCAGTTGTGGATGCGCTTCACGTAGCCGACGACGCGCTTGCCGGGCGAGCGCAGGTCGCGCAGCGGACCGTCAACGAGCGTCAGCGTGGATTCGTCGCGCGAGAGTTCCTCTGCGAGCTTCGCTTCCTCGTCGAGCATCGTGCGGTTGAGGGCGTCGACCAGGGAGTTGGCGGTGGTCGCCTTCGGCGGCACGCCCGCTTCGAAGCGCAGCTTGTCAGCGCCGACGTCGACATCGCGGTCGACGGGATCCCCGCCCGCCTGGAAGTAGCGACGGTGCACGCTGACGTACGGTTCGAGGATGCTGGCAGAGCGCCCCTCTAGCCGCACCACACCGACGGCGAAGGAGCCAAAGAGCCCGAACAGCGGCTCGCCGTCCGGCCCATCGTCCATTGCGTGCGCCTCGGCGCGACGCACGCCGTCGACGATCTGGAGTGCGGCCGTCGGGCCGCTCGCCGGGTCGATGGGTTCCCACTCGCGCCCTTCGACGGCGACATCAGCCGCGGTCTCGGAGTCGTCAGAGCCCTCCGCGTCGAACTGCATCGACGTTCCGTATTCGGGGGCCCAGGGCAGCAATCGCAATGGCATGAGAGCCGGTCCAGGAGGCACGGGAAGACGCGGCGCAGTATAGCAGTTCGAACGCCAGTTCGCGTATCTGCCTATACAGTTACGCCACAATCTAAATCTGACGCTCCCCTCCCGCCCGCCGCTGCCGTACGCTCCGCCTCGTGAGCAGCAGCCCGGGCGAACTCTTCGACCCCGGCGCGGAGCGCGCGCCCTACGTTCGCCGCATGTTCGGCGAGATCGCCTCGCGCTATGACCTGATGAACACGCTGATGACCGGGGGCCGTCACCATGCCTGGCGCAGGCTGATGGCGAGCCTGCTGGTGCGCCCCGGCGACCGCGCGCTCGATGCGGGCTGCGGCACGGGGGACCTCGCCTTCGCCTGCAAAGCGGCGGGGGCCGGCGCGGTGCTGGGGCTCGACTTCGCAGAGCCGATGCTCGGCCATGCCCGCGCGAAGGCGGCACGGCGGGGCTCGACCGCCGCCGCGTTCGCTGCCGGCGACGCCACGCGACTGCCCCTGCCCGATCGCTCCGTCGATGTCTGGTGCTCGGCCTTCGTCGTGCGCAACATCCCCGACCTCGACGGCGCGCTGGCGGAGGCGTATCGCGTGCTGCGGCTAGGCGGGCGCATCGGCGTGCTGGAGATCCCGCAGCTGGACGGCGGGCTGCTGCGACCGCTGATCCGGCTGCACTTCGCGCGCCTCGTGCCACTGCTCGGACGGCTGATCTCCGGCCACGGCAGCGCCTATCGCTACCTGCCGGTCTCGGTCGACCACTTCCTCACGCCCCCGCAGTTCTCGGCGAAGCTGCGCGAGGCGGGCTTTGAGCTGCGCGAGGTGCGGGTGATGATGCTGGGCACCGTCGCCATGCACATCGCCGAGCGACCCGCCGAGGTGACCTAGTTCGGGACGCGTCAGCTCAGATACGGGTCCGCGAGCGGTTCGCGCGGGACAGGCTGCCCCTCGTTCACCATGTGCTGCGCGAGCGGCCCGAGCATCGTAAGCAGCTCCGCCACGAGGTCGTCCGCCGCACCACTCTCGCGCAGCGCCCCGGTCATGTGCCGCATCCAGCGGCCGGCGGCACGCTCGGAGATCACGAAGGGGAAGTGCCGCAGCCGTAGCTGCGGATGGCCGTACCGCTCGGAGTAGCGTGGCTCACCCCCCAGCCACTGCTCCATGAACAGCTTCTGCTTCTCGCGGCCGGGCCCGAGGTCGTCCGGGAAGACCGCCCGCAGCTCCTCGTCCCCCTCGACGCGGCTGTAGAACGCATCGACCACAGCCTCGACCGCATCGCGGCCACCGAGGCGATCGAGCAGCGAAGGCCCGGCGGCGGCCGGTTCGCTCGGGGCGCCCGAGTCGCTCGGGTCGGCGGGGTCTGCTGGGTTGATGGGAGAGCCCGGTTGGAACGTCACAAGCGAAGTGTAGTTCAGACGCGCAGATAGGAGGTGCGGTTCGCCGGGCTGGTAGGATGGCCGCTACGTTGACGCGAACGTAACGACGATTCCGGAACAAGCGCTGCGCGCCGGTCACAATCGGCTGCGACGCAGCGACGGTGGCTTCAAAGGGGGCCTGATGACACAGCAACCCGAACCCACACCGCCGGCACGGCGCATGCCCGAATCTGACGACTTCCCGACCGGCCCCTCCGTCGGCGAGCCGCTGCCGGACTTCACGCTGCCGGACCAGAACGGCGCGCCCGTCAACTTCGCGACCGCGCGAGCGGGCAAGAAGGCGCTGGTCGTCTTCCACCGCTCGGTGCGCTGGTGACCGTACTGCCGCACGCAGCTCGTGGAGCTGCAGAACCACAAGGCTGAGTTCGAGGCCGCCGGCATCAGCGTCTTCGCGATCAGTTATGACCCGGTCAAGGCCCAGTCGCGATTCGCCGAGGAGTCCGGCATCGACTATCCGCTGCTGGCGGACGAGGGGTCGGCGGTGATCAAGGAGATCGGCCTGCTGAACACGCTGGTGAAGGAAGACGAGCCGGTCTACGGCATCCCCTTCCCCGGCTCCTATCTCGTCGGCGAAGACGGCCTCGTCGAGGAGAAATTCTTCCACCGCGAATACCAGGTCCGCGCCACGGGTGCGACGGTGCTCCGCAGCGGCTTCCGTGCCGCCGTCGACCTCAGCGCCTCGCCGCACGCCGAGCTGACCGACGGGGACGCGAAGCTCGCCGCCACCTTCGGCGGCGACGGCCTGGCCTTCATGCAGCACGGTGACCTCTACGTCCGCATCGAGCTGGCGGAGGGTTTGCACGTCAACGGGCCGGATGTGCCGGAGGGCTACTTCGCCACCGAGGTGCGCGTGACCGGGCCGGACGGCCTGCGCATCGGCGAACCCGAGTTCCCGCCAACGGCGCCGTTCCGCATCGAGGGCCTGGACGAGCAGTTCCAGGTGTTCGAGGGCGGGGTCGAGGTCGTCGTGCCGCTGATCTCGGCGCTGCGCGAGGGCGAGAGCGTGCCGGTCGAGGTCGAGGTGCAATACCAAGCGTGCAACGACCGGGAGTGCTTCCTGCCGAAGACCGACCGTCTCCAGCTCGATGTGCCGGTCGCGGCGCTCAACATGCCGCAGCGCCGCTGAACCGTTGGGGCGCCGGCAGCGCGGGTAGCGAACGGGCGCTCTACAGTTGACGTGACGCGGTAGCGGCGACCGCCGCTCGCACCACCGAAGTGCGGCTGATGCTCTCTCGGGGATTCATCGTCCTCTGGTTCGCGATGCTGATCGCCATGGCCGGGATCGGCATGGTCTCGCCGTTGCTGCCGATCTTCGTGCGCGACGACCTCGGCGGGCCGGAGGTCGCCGTCGCACTCTCGTTCTCGGGCGTCGCGGTGACGCAGATGTTCCTCTCACCGTTCGTCGGGCGGCTGGGCGACCGCTTCGGAGCGAAGCCGTTCCTCGTGATCGGGTTCCTGATATACGGCACCGTAGGCTTTGGCTACCTGCTGGCGAGCCACTGGGAGCAGGTGATCGCGCTGCGCATCGTCTCCGGGCTGGGCGTGACGCTGATCTTCCCGCTGAGCATGGCCTACATCGGCCGCCTGGCCCCGGCCGGGCGCGAGGGCGAGCTGATGGGCGCCTTCTCCGTCGCCCAGATCGCCGGTTTCGGCCTCGGCCCGCTGATGGGCGGTGTCGTGCGCGACGGCTTCGGGTCGGACATCGCTTTCGCCTCGATGGCGATTCTGCTGGCGGGTACCGGGCTGCTGGTGCTCGTGCTGCTGCCGCCCCGCCCCCGTCCCCCCGGCACGCCGGAGGACTACGAGGCGCCCGATGAGCCCCGGCTCTCGTTCCGCGAGCTGATCGAGCGACGCTTCGTGCAGGCGGTGATGGTCTCCGGCGTGCTCGGCAGCCTCTCCTTCGCCGCCTCCGGCGCGTTCCTGGCCGTCTACGTGGTGAGCGAGGAGGGGCTAGGCACAGGCAGCGCGACCTTCGTCGGCATCCTCTTCGGCGCCCGGGCGCTGATGGGTGCGGTGCTCCAGCCGCTGTTCGGGCGGCTCGCCGACCGAGTCAATCGCGTGATGCTGGTGGTGCTCGGGCTTGGCCTCGCGTCGGTCCTGCAGTTCTCGATCCCGAACGTGCCGTCGGACACCGTCGACGGGTCGCTGTTCGGCGCCGCCTACACGGTGCTGCCGTGGTTGCTGCTGGTGTACCTGCTGCTCGGCGCGGCCGAGTCGATCGCGTTCCCGGCCCAGGCGGCGATCTTCGTCACCGCCGGCCGCACGACGGGGATGGGGTCGATCATGGGCATGCAGCAAATGGCGGGATCGTTCGGGTTCCTGGGCGGATCGCTGATCGGCGCGTGGGTGGTCTCGACCTTCGGCATCGAGAACGTGTTTCGCTACTCCGGGATCGGCATCGCGGCCGGCGCTGTGCTGTTCTTCATCCTGATCCAACGCGCCGCGCCGGAGATCCGCGAGGCCGAGCGTTACGCCGCGCGGTCGCAGCAGGCCGCCGGGCAGGAACCGTCGCAAGATGAGGGAACTGCCGGGCGATGACCGTCGAGGGCACGACTCGTGCCAGCGCCGCGCAGTCGCTATGATTACGTCAATGAGGATTCCCACCGCGCCTCGCGGGCGCGGCTTTCGAGCCACCGACACCACCGGCTGCGAGCGTCGCGCATGAGCGGCCTGGGCGGGCTCGTACGCCGGCTCGTCGGCGGCCAGCCGGCCGGGGAAGCCCCGCAACAGGCCGATCAGAGCGGGCGCGGCCGGCGACGGCGCGGCCGCCGAGGCGGGCGCGGCCGACGCCGCAGCAACGGCGACGCGAACGATCAGCCGGCTAACGCCCAGGGAAGTGCCCGGTCAGACGGCCGGTCCTCGAACGTGCGATCATCGAATGCCGGGTCCGGCGGCGGCCGGTCCCAGGGTGGCCGGGCCCAGGGGGGCCGGTCCCAGGGCGGCCGGGCCGCCGGAAGCTCGCAGCAGTCCGGGAACCGCGGCGGTGGTCGCGGTCGCGGCAGCCGAAGTGGCCAGCCTCGTGCCGACCAGAAGCCTCGTGGCCGGCCCCCGCGCAGCGTCCCGCAGCGCCAGCGACGCGACTACAACTCCTTCGACGCGCCACTGCCGGAGGACATCGCGTTCCGGCCCGCCGGCGAGGGCGGTGACGGCACCATCCTGCCGGCGCGCCGCCGCCGTCCGCCGGGGCCGCGCGCGACCAATCGCGTGATGATGGGCGGCAGCCGCTACGTCACCGGCTTCGCCGCCTCCGACCCCACGCCCCAGCCGGACGGCGAGCCGGCGGCGGGAGACGACCGCGCCGCGGACGGCAAGGGCGGCGGGCAGACGCGCAGCCGCTCGCGTGGTAGCCGTGGTGGTCGCGGCCGCCGGGGCGGGCGTGGCCGCGGTGGTGATGGCTCCGGCCCTTCGGACGCTAACTCGTAACCCTTTCGCCTGAGCCCGTTTCGCTTTGTTCCGAACGATTCCGACACCGTCTGCCGGGACGGCGTGTCCGAGCGCGCCGAGCGACCTATACTCGCCCAGCCGATACGAACGACGGGCGCCTCACCGCCCGGTATTCCGGAGGAGACGCAGGATGCGACGCATCAGCATTGGACTGAACTGGCAGGGCGGATTCAGCATGGACGCCGTCGTGGAGCAGGCGAAGGTCGCCGACGACAGCGGCGTCGACTCCATCTTCGCCGCCGAGGCATGGGGACGCGACGCCTTCACGACGCTGGCGATCCTGGCGCACAACACCAACAACATCCAGCTCGGCACCTCGATCGTGAACATCTACTCCCGCACCCCGGCCGCGCTCGCGCAGCACTTCGGGACGCTGGACGAGCTGACCGGCGGGCGCATGATCATCGGGCTCGGCAGCACCAGCGCAAACGTCACGGATCACTTCCACGGCATCAAGTACGGCAAAGCCCTGACGCGGATGCGCGAGTACATCGAGATCATCAACACGCTGATCGCTGATGAGCCGCTGCACCATGACGGCGAGTACTTCAAGGGCATGTCGCGCGGCTTCACGCTGCGCGACATCAACCTGCCGCGGAAGCACATCCCGATCTACATCGCCTCGATCACGCCCAAGTCGGTCCAGCAGACCGCCCGGACGGCGGACGGGTGGATGCCGATCTTCACCCCGCGCGAACAGTGGGCGGACCAGGTCGGCCCCTTCCGCGAGGCCGTGGAGGCCACGGGCCGCAGTTTCGACGAGGTGACGATCCGCTCGAGCAGTTCGGTGAGCGTCACGGACGACCCGGAGAGCGCGAAGCAGGGGACCGCCTCCGGCGCCGCCTTCTACATCGCCCGCATGGGTGATTTCTACTACGAGCACTTCGTGCGCATTGGCTACGCGGACGAGGCCAACGCCGTGCGCGCCGCGTGGCGCGATGGCGGCGCCGCCGCCGGCGTCGCCGCCGTACCCGATGAACTGGTCGAGGGGCTCGGCGTGGCCGGCTCGGTCGAGGAGTGCATCGAGTGGATGGAGGCGGCGGAGGACGCCGGCTACAAGCTGCACGGCGTCAACGTGCGCGAGCAGGATCCGAAGAAGCGGGCGGAGATCTTCCGCCAGCTCGTCGGCTAACCCCGCAGCCAGCCTCGGACGCGCTCAATGCCCGCCCTGCCCGACCGCGACGCCTTCCTCGCCTGTGGCGACGAGTTGTGGGCCCGGCTCTGGGCGCTCCTCGGGGAGCGCCGCGATGACGAGCTCTGCCGGCCGGGCGCGAGCGGCCCTGGGTGGACGGGCAAGGACCAGCTCGGCCACCTCGCCCACTGGCACGAGCACGCGCTGGACGGCATCCGCGCGATCGTCGAGGGACGCGAGCCGCTCTCGCGCTCGGACTTCGACGAGTGGAACGCGCGGTGGTTCGCGGAGGACACCGCCCTCACGGCCGCCGGGGCTCGCCGCCGCTGTCTGGAGTCGCGCGACCAGCTCCGGTCATACCTCGAAGGCCTGACGGACGAGCAGTGGGCCAGCGCGACCTACGCCTGGCCCGACGGCGTCACCGAACATATCCACGACTGGGCCGGCGCCAACATGGACGGCCACTACCAGGAGCACCTCGACGAGCTCTCGCAGGTCTCGTGGCCCGAGTGACGGCGGCGGCGCTTCCGGCGGGAAGCAGCGAATTGCTCGCCGAAATCTGGCCGGCCGTCTCGCTCGCATCCGTCGAACACACGGCCATCAAGCATGCTGGACGCAGCAACATCTGGGCCGTCCGCTCCGGGGAGCACCGCGCAATTCTGCGAGAGTCACGCGATCGGGCAGCCGGGCGACGGGTCGTTGCGCGCTGACCGCCCTTGCCGGTGAGAGCTACGCGCCCGCTTTCCTGGGCTGGCGAGAGACGGTCACCGGCTCGCTGGTCGCTATGGAGCATGTCGACGGCCCCACCCCCAGTCCGCCCGACGCGCACGAGCGACTCGGTGAATTCATCGATGTCCTGCGCCGCCTCCACAGCCATGAAGGATTCGCCGGCGCGGTCGCAGAGGCCGGTGTTCTGGAGCCGCTGGACTTCTCGTACCGGCGCTGGGCCGAGGACCACTGGTCCAGCCTGCGGCCGGTCGGGGTCGACGGCGACCTGATCGACCGTGGCCGTGGCTGGCTGGCGGCGGTCGCCTCGGAGCACGCCGCGCAGGAACCGCGCGATTCGATCACTGTGGCGACCCACGGTGACCTGCACCTGCCAAACTGGAAGCTCACCGGACGGGGTCCTGTTCTTCTCGACTGGGATGAGATCCTGCGCATCCCGCTCGCCCAGGAACTAGCGGATTTTATCGTCTGGGCCGCACTCGATCCGGCTGAAGTCGCCAAGCGATACGGGGTTCCGTCGAGGTACTCGCCCGCGATCGTCGGAGATGCGCGGGCGTGCGCGCTGGGGTTGCTCGGACAAGGATTACAGCAACGAGCCGCGGGCCGGGCGGAGCCCACCTGGTTCGACCACGTGCTGACGGTCTGTGAGCGCACGTTCGCGCTTCCGGCGGGCTAGCGGCTGGTGGGCGCCTCCCCCGGCGCCGGCGCTGCCTCGGTGTCGTCTGGCTCCGGCTCTCCGCCGTCGCTGCGGCGGACGCGGGCGAGGGTGCTCGTCACCGCCCGACCGGCGCCGGCCAGGAGCCCCGCCGCGCTGCGCAGCACGCCGCCTCGCTCGCGGCCGAGGCGCCGCAGGCGCTCCTCGCGGCGGCGGCGGCGTTGCGAGCCACGACCCCGCGAGGCCTCCGCGAGCGCGCGCCTGAGGGCGGACTCCAGCATGCGCGCGGCGCCGCCCGGATCGGCCTGCGCGCCGCCCACCGGCTCCGGCACGAGCGCGTGCACGACGCCGAGTTCGAGCAGGTCGGCGGCGGCGACTCCCAGCGCCTCCGCCACTTCCGGCGCACGCTCGCGGTCACGGAAGAGGATGGCCGCCGCGCCCTCCGGCGAAGTGACGGCGAAGATCGCGTTCTGCTGCATCAGCATGCGGTCGGCGACGGTCAGTGCCAGCGCGCCGCCGGAGCCGCCTTCGCCGATCACCACCGAGACCGATGGCGTCGTCAGCGCCGCCAGCGCCGCCAGGCAATCGGAGATCGTGCCGGCCAGGCCGCGTTCCTCGTCGCCGACGCCATCGTGCGCGCCGGGCGTGTCGACGAAGGTGACGAGCGGCAGCTGGAGGCGGTCGGCCAGCTCGATCAGCCGGCGCGCCTTACGGTAGCCGGCGGGCGAGACGCGGCCGTCGCGATGCGCGCCGTCCGGCGTGCGGTCACCGCGCTCCTGCCCCACGACAACGACGTTGGTGTCGCCGATGCGGCCGAGTCCGCCGACAAGCGCCGGATCGTCCGCGCCGCTGCGGTCGCCGAGCAGGGGCACAAAGTCCGCGCAGAGGCTCTCGATGTAACGCATGGCCGTCGGCCGCCCGGCATCGCGCGCCCGCTCGACAACGGGCCATCCGCGCTCGACCGATCGCGGCTCGACCGCCGGCGGCAGCAGGTCGACGTCCGGGGGCGTCGATGGCTGGACGAGGGCGACGACGCGCGTGAGCTGGTCGCGCAGCGCCTCACGCGGGAGCACGGCGTCGACGAGCCCGCCCGCCAGCAGGTCCTCGGCGTACAGCGTCTCTCGCTCCTCACCGTCGTCGTGGACGGCGCGGACGCGCGGGCCGGCGAAACCGATCAGCGCGTGCCGCTCGGCGATGATGACGTCGCCCTGGCTGGCGTAGGAGGCGAAGACGCCGCCCGTCGTCGGGTCGGCGAGCACGGTCAAGATCGGCACCCCCGCCTCGTGCAGCCGCTGCGCCGCCGCGGCGGTCTTCGCCATCTGCAGCAGTGCGACCATGCCCTCCTGCATGCGCGCCCCGCCGGAGGAGGTGACGGCGACGAACGGCAGCTTCGCCTTGCGCGCCTCGTCCATGGCGAAGGCGACGCGCTCGCCGACGGCGAAGCCCATCGAGCCGCCGATGAAACGGAAGTCCGAGACGGCCACGACGACGGGACGCCCGCCGACGGTGGCGGTGCCGGTCGAGACCGCCTCGCGCTCCCCGCTGCTTTCGCGGGCCTCCTCGAGCCGCTCCTTGTAGGGGCGCGAGTCGGAGAATTCAAGCGGGTCGGGGGAGCGCACGCCGGAGAAGCGCTCGTCGAAGGAGTCGCGGTCGAAGAGCAGGTCGATCCACTGGGCGGCGGAGATCGGCTCCGGGTGCCCGCAGGCGCCGCAGAGGCCGATGCGCTCGAACTCCGCGTCGTTGGTCAGGTCGACGCCGCATCCGCGGCACTGCACGGGCCGGGGGGTGACCTCGATGCCCTCGGTGTTCTCTGATCCGCTGCGGAAGAAGCGCTGCACGTCGATACTCCTGCGGCTCCATTGTAGGCAACGCGGCGGGGCAACGCGGCAGCGCACGCCCCTGGAGCGGCTAGCGCGATCGTGACGCTAGACTGACGCCATGACCGACCCAGAACCGGACGACACCCTGCCCGACTACGTGCACGGGCTGCTCGACGCCAGCGCCTACCCGCAGCCTACCGACACGGTCGAGCTGGTACAGACCCACATCTCCTACGTCTTTCTGGCCGGAGACGCCGTCTACAAGACGAAGAAACCGGTCGACTTCGGCTTCATCCAGCAGCTCGACGCCGAGACGCGCGAGCGCTTCTGCCACGCCGAGGTGCGGCTCAACCGCCGCCTGGCGCCGGATGTCTACCTCGACGTCGTCCGCATCGTGCGGCGGGACGGTAGCTTCACGGTCGAAGCCGAGGGCGACTCGGACGCGGCTGCGGACGAGGTGGTCGAGCACGCCGTGAAGATGCGCCGCCTCCCCGACGACCGCACGCTCGACCGCCTGCTGTCCGCGGACGACGTGCCGGAGAGCCTGCTGAATCGCATCGTCGAGCGGCTAGTCGAGTTCCACGACTCGGCTGAGGTGGTGGCGAACGACCGCGACTTCGCCGGCGCGGTGGCGGAGCGCGCCTGGTGGGAGCGCGAGTACGGCGAGGCCGAGGGATTCATCGGCGGCACGTGGCGCGAGCAGGACGCGGCCACGATGCGCACCTTTGCCGATGAGACGATCGAGCAGGAAGCCGTGCTCTTCGACCAGCGCCTGGCGGCCGGCCGCGTCGTCGAGGGTCACGGCGACCTCCAGGCGAAGCATGTTTACGTGCTGGACCGTCACGGTGATGAACTGGCGATCGTCGACTGCGTGGAGTTCAACGACTGGTTCCACTTCCGCTATCTCGACGCCGGCTACGACGTCGCCTTCCTGGCGATGGACCTCGAAGCGCTCGGCCGTCCCGACCTCGGCGACGAATTCGCCGGCCGTTACATCGCCGCTGCGGCCGACGAGACGATGGGCGTGCTGCAGCCGCTGCACCGCGCGCTCCGTGCCTTCGTGCGCGGCAAGGTGGAGTCGATCGGCGCAGGGGCCCCGGAGGTGCCGAAGGAACAGCGCGACGAGCTGGCGCGGTCGGCGGCGCGCTACTTTCGGCTGGCGGCAGAGTACGGCGAGCGGCGGGCGGCGCCCTCGCTCGTGGTGCTGGCGGGGCTCTCTGGCACGGGCAAGACGCTGATCGGGGCAACACTGGCCGGCCGCATCGGCGCGGCGCCCGTCTCCTCCGACGTCGTGCGCCGCGAGCTGGCGGAGGCGGAGGGCATCTCGACGGCGATGTGGCAACAGTACGCGTCCGGCGCCTACTCGCCGGAAATGACCCAGCGCACCTACGAGGGCATGCGCGAGCGCGCCGCGGCCCACCTCGCTACCGGGCGACCGGTCGTGCTCGACGCCACGCACGGCCGCGCCGCCGACCGCGAGGCCGCGGTGAAGGTCGCCGAAGCGGCCGGCGTGCCCGCCGTGATCGCCGAGCTGCGGCTCTCGGACGACGC
>JASLOV010000208.1 GCA_030745285.1 Dehalococcoidia bacterium
AGCCCGGCGACGGCCGGCAGCCACCGCCGCAGCGCGCTCGCGACGACCACCGCGACGGCCGCGAAGACCAGCAGCACGCCCAGTGCGAGGGGGGCGGGCGCGAGCGTGACCAGCAGCGCCGCAGCGAGCAACAGTAACACCGCGGTCAGGTCGATTACGCGCTCGTAGATCACGATCGCCGTCGAATCCCGCACCGGCACCCCGTAGCGGGAGAGCGGCGCCGCCCGGAGCAGGTCGCCTGCGCCGCCCGGCGTGACCGAGCTCAGCGAAAACCCCAGCACGGTGATCGCCGCCAGCGACGATGGCGGGACGTGACCATGCCCGGCGCTGCGGAAGACGTAGATCGCCCGCAGGCTACGCAGGGCGAGTGGTGCGACGACCAGCGCCGCTGCGGCGGCGAACGGGCGCCAGTCCGCACCCTTGATGACGCGGCCGACCTCTGGCAGGTCGAGCCGGCGGACTATGAGCACGATCGCCACGATCACCGCAATCGCGATGAGCGTCCGGTAGCGTCGTCGCAGGACGGTCACGCGTCCGTCACCGGCCGAGGATCACCGGAGCCAGGAGCGAAACATTGCGTAGGCGAAGTTGAGGCCGTAGCGGATCGGCGAGGGCTTGCGTGTCTCGCCGCCGGCGCGGGCGCGGATCGTGACGGCGGCTTCCTCGATGCGCAGCCCCCGGCGGTGCGCCTCGATCAGCAGTTCGGCCGCGCCGAAGCGCTCCTCGTTGAAGCGCATCGTGTGCAGCGAGGAGACGCGGATGGCACGCATGCCGACGGAGGTGTCGGTGACGCGCTGCCGCACCAGCACACTGAGCACGAGCCCGAAGAACCAGACGCCGCTCGACCGCCAGCGACTCTCCGACTGGTGCGAGCCGAGCACCCGCGAACCGCTGACCAGGTCGGCGCGGTCCGCCTCGATCGGCGTGACCATGCGGTCCAGCTCGGCCGGCACCATCTGCCCGTCTGCGTCGAGCGTCGCGACGATGCGAGCGCCGCGCCGCATGGCGATCTCGTAGCCGGTGATCAGAGCGGCCGTCTGGCCGCGGTTGGCGTGGTGCACGGCCGGCACACCGAAGCATCGCGCCACAGCCTCCGTGCTGTCGCCCGCCCCGTCGACGACGACGAGATGCTCGACCGCGAGGCCGCCGGCGCGGTCGGGCAGTTCGTCGAGCACGGCGGCCAGTGTCTCGTCCTCGTTGTAGGCGGGGATCACCACCAGCACCTCGGGCGCGCCCTGCCTGCCGGCGCCGTCCAGCTCGCGCAGGTAGTTGGCGATCGCCAGCTCGCGCACGAGCACCGTCAGCTCGCGACGGCCGCTGTCGAGGCTGGAGGTGATGTAGAGCTGATAGGCGAGCAGGAAGAGCACGGCGACAACCAGCAGCCCGACCAGCCGCGGGTTGCCCTCGCCCTCGTCGAGCGAGAAGGGGCCGAAGACGAACGAGACGAGGCCGGGGAAGGCGGCCACCACCAGCAGGCCTGCGCCGACGCCGGTCCAGACGACTGCCTGCAGCCGTGGCCACGGCCGCCGCCGCGAGCGCCAGATCACGAACGCCAGGAAGAGCGCGCCCAGCGCGATGCCAGAAGCCCGCAGCGGGCTGATGGCCAGTTCGAGGTCGCTCACGTCGCTGCGCCCTCCCGCTCCCCGGCGAGTTGTTCGCCCGGCGCCGCTTCGCGCGCTCGGTAGTACTCGTACGTCCGCCGGACGCCCTCGCGCAGGTCGACCCGCGGCTCCCAGCCGAGCTGCTCCCGCGCCAGGCTGATGTCGCTCACGCTCTCGCGCACGTCGCCGAGCCGCGTCTCGCCGTGCTCGATCTCGGGGTGGGCGTCCGCGATGTCGGCGATCACGTCGATCAGCTCGTTCACCGAGACCCGCTCGCCGGTGCCGATCTGGAGTACCGGAGCGCAGGGCTGTCGCGTGGCGGCGACGACGGCGCGGCAGAGGTCCTCCACGAATATGAAATCGCGGCTCTGCTCGCCGTCGCCATGCACGATCAGTATGCGCCCGGCGATCACGTCGCGGATGAGCTTGTGGATCACGCTGCCCTTGTGGCGAGAGTGGGGACCGTAGACGCTGGAGAAGCGCAGCGCCACCGTCTCGATGCCGTACGATTCGCCCGCCGCGATGCAATACGCCTCCGCGGCCAGTTTCGAGGCCCCGTAGAGCGAGGCCGGGCGCGTCAGCACCTGCTCATGCACCGGCCCGTCAACGTTGCCGGCCGCCGCGTTCGAGGAGGCGTACACGAATCGCCCGACGCCGGCCTCCGCAGCGGCGATCAGCAGCGCCACGGTGTCGCGCACGTTAGCGTCGAAGGCCTCCATCGGATGGTCGTTGGCGAAGTCGACGGATGGCTTGCCGGCGAGGTGGACGACGGCATCGATCTCCCGCAGCAGCTCCCCGCTCTCCGCAAGCTCAGCGCAGCTGACCTCGTGCAGCTCGACGCCGGGCGCGAGCTGGCCGGTCTCTGCGCTGAGGTTGTCGACGGCGACGACCTCGACCCCCTCGTCGAGCAAGCCATCTCCAAGCAAGAGCGTGCAGAGGTTGGTGCCGATGAAGCCGGCGGCGCCGGTGACGAGTACGCGCATCTCAGCCGCCTTCAGTCATCCTCGGCAACCCTCACACACCCGACGTGCCCTCCGCGGGGCGCCAGCTCGTCGTCGGCAGAATCGCGCGCTCGATCACCCGGTCCTGGTACCGCTCGATGATCCCGAGCATCGACTGCATCAACTCGTCGGAGAGCAGGCGGGGCACCAGGCCCAGTTCGCGCAGCCGGTCCGCGCGAGGATTGTAGTAGTGGTGCTCCGCCTCGACGCGGGGATCGGGCAGGTGCTCGACCGCGACGTCGATGCCGCGCTGTGCGCCGGCGGCCCGCACGGTCTCCGCCAGCTCCAGCACGCTGAAGACCTCCGTGAACTGGTTGAAGACGCGGAAGTTGCCCCCGTCCGCCGGGTTCGAGACCGCCAGGTCGACGCACTGCAGGGTGTCCCGGATGTTGATGAAGCCGCGCTGCTGCCCGCCCTCTCCGTAGACGGTGAGCGGGTGCCCGATCACGGCCTGCACGCAGAAGCGATTGAGCACCGTGCCGAAGGCCTCGTCGTAGTCGAAGCGCGTGATCAACTCCTCGTCGCCGGCCGTCTCGTCGGTCTCGATGCCGTAGACGATGCCCTGGTTGAGGTCGGTCGCGCGCAGCCCCCACGTGCGGCAGGCGAAGTGGATGTTGTGGGAGTCGTGCACCTTCGAGAGGTGATAGAAGGAGCCGGGCATCTTCGGGAAGGGCAGCGTGTCCTTGCGCCCACGATGCTCGATCTCGATGTACCCCTCCTCGATGTCGATGTTCGGGGTGCCGTACTCGCCCATCGTGCCGAGCTTGACGAGGTGGCAGTCCGCCGCGTGGTCCCGCATCGCGAAGAGCACGTTCAGCGTGCCGGTGACGTTGTTCGTCTGCGAGAAGACCGCATGCTGCCGGTCGATCATCGAGTAGGGAGCGCTCGGCTGCTCGCCGTAGTGCACGATCGCCTCGGGCGCGAACTCGCGCACGACGTGGTCGGTGAACTCGCCGTCGGTGAGGTCGCCGATGAACGTGTGGATGTCCAGCTCCGAGCGCTGCCGCCAGGTGGCGACGCGCTCCTGCAGGCTCTGGATCGGCGTCAGGCTCTCGGTGCCGCGCTCAGTGTGCATCTGGCGGAGCAGCATGTTGTCCACGACGGCGACCTCGTGGCCACGCACGGAGAAGTGCAGGGCCGTCGGCCAGCCGAGATAGCCGTCGCCGCCAAGGATCAGGATGCGCATGCGTCGCTCGCTCGCCCGTTGCCGCCGGCCCGCCTCGTGATCAGTGATACCGAGCGTATCTCGCGACGGTCAAGCGGTCGCCCCGGCGCTGCTCTCGGGCCGCTCAGCGCGTGCCCGCCTCCGCAGCTGGCACGTATCGCCAGATGTCCGGCGCGACCGACTCGAAACGCTCATCGCCCTGGAAGCTGGGCGCTCGCTGGTTCGCGCCGATGTGGATGTAGAGCGGCCGGTCGTAGCGATCGAGCAGGGCATAGCGCGCCTCCGGCGTCGGCGGGTCCCACATCGCCGGCCACTCATCGGCGGCCCACCGGTCGTGCTGGAAGAGCCCGGGGGCAATCGTGTCCCGTTCGCCGTAGCCGAACACCCAGGCGGAGTACGAGATGTGCGTGGCCATGAAGTACGCGTCGGTGGGCACCACGGCCCGGGCATCCTCGATCGCGGCGAGCTGTTCCTGCGGAATCAGCGGACCGCGCTCGGAGAAGGTGAGCAGGAAGGCCGCGATGCCAACGCCGGCGCCGGCCGCCAGCGCCGTTCGCCCGATCCAGCGCGGCCAGAGCAGCGCGGTGGCGGTTGCCAGCGCGGGGGCGGCGAGCACGATCAGGGCGAGGTCGAGCGCGATCACGTAACGCTCGCTGAAGGTAATGCCAGCCGCCAGCAGCGCGACGGCCCACACCGCCATGAGGATGACCGGCCGGGCGGAGGCATCGCCGAGCCTCGTGAGGGCGGTGACCAGCGCGAACGGCACGATCAGCGCCGCGAGCCGCAGGTATGCGCCGACATCGAGCAGGAACGCCGTCGCGCTCTGCCCGTCGCCGCCCAGCCCGACGCCCTGCGCCGCCGTGATCGGGTTGGCCGAGACGTAGTCGGTGAGCGGCGCCGGCGAGGCCGTGTAGAGCGTGAGCCCGAGTGCGAGGATCAGCGCGCCGGCCACGAGCTGGAATCGCTTCGGCGGCGAAAGGTAGTCGCGGGGACGCTCGAAGTTGCCGGCGGCCGCCGTCGACGGCCAGAGGAAGTCGGTCAGCAGCACCAGCCCGACCAGCAGCAGCGTCATGTTGTGCGTGCCCGCCAGCAGCGCTCCGATCGGGACCACGAGCCACGACTGGCGTCGCCAGAGCCAGAGCAGGTAGAGCAGCAGCGTGAGCGCCAACACCTGCTTGTAGTAGACGTGCCAGAACGCCGTCAGCTGCGTCGACGAGACCGCGAACAGCAGCAGCGCCCACAGCCCGGCCAGCGGTCCGCCGAGATCCCGCGCCAGCAACCAGAGTCCGAGCGCCATCAGCACCTGCAGACCGATCAGCAGCCCCCACAGCGTCGCGTCGGTCGACCAGCCGCTGAGATGCAGCACGTCCGTCAGCAGGAAGAGTCCGGGCTCCTGCTGGGACTCGTGGGAGCCCTCGGCGAAGCTCGGGATGCCCGGGAGCGCGGCCGCCCAGGCGTCCTGTAGCCCCCGGTAGATGCCGCTGTCGAAGCCGAGCGGGACGCGGTTGTAGGCGAACAGCAGCAGCCGCGACCCGGCCCCACCGGCCAGCAGGCCGGCCGTGACCGGCGCCAGCACCCGGCCCGGCAGCACGGGTAGCACGACGGCCTCGGGGTGTGCCGCGCGCCGCGCGCCGGGCCGCAAGCTGGGCCAGGCGAAGACCGCGAGGACGGCCGCCGAGTAGGCGCCGAACACGGGAACCGCAACAATCGGCTCAAGCCGCCAGGCAACGAACGCGACCACCACCGCTGAGCCCGCCGCAGTCACGGCGAACCGTCGTGATCGCCACGGCGGCAGCGCGATCGCCTCGTCGCCGACCGGCCCGGTCGTGCCGCCCCCGAGCGCGCCCGTGCGGGCGAGTGCGATGCCGGCCGCGGTGAGCGCGACCGCGACGCCCGCCAGCGTCCACCACTCGATCGGCACGCCGGCCAGGGAGACGAGGTAGAGAGCGATCGGTAAGGCAGCCAGGGCTGCGGCCGCGCCCACGGCGGTTCGCTCCAGCGGTGAGCCGAAGGGCCTGCCCGCCGTCAAAGCGATCCCGGGCACGCCGAAGAGCACCGTCGCGACAAGCGCCGCCGCGACGGCTCCGGCCGGCGACTCCCACGGCAGCAGCAGCGCCGCGAGCGCGAGAGGCACGGCGGTTGCGGCCAGCGCCGTCCGCGGGGAGACTCCGATCGCGGCCATCGCTAGAACGGAGCCGTCCCGGAGCAGGGGGGCGCCAGCACACCCGCCGGTGCCTGCTCGATAAACCGTTCGGCGAACCACTTACAGCTTGCCTCGGCGTCGGGGTCCGGCCGGCCG
>JASLOV010000209.1 GCA_030745285.1 Dehalococcoidia bacterium
TCGTTGATGATGCGCAGCACCTCCAGCCCGGCGATGCGGCCGGCGTCGCGCGTGGCCTGCCGCTGGGCGTCGTTGAAGTAGGCGGGGACGGTGATCACCGCCTCCGTCACTTCCTCGCCGAGGAAGGCCTCGGCGTCGGACTTCAGCTTCTGCAGCACCATCGCGCTGATCTCGGGCGGCGAGTGGTCGCTGCCGCCCATCTTCACGCCGACATCCGAGTTGTCGCGCTTCACAATCTCGAAGCCGGACATCTCGCGCGCACGCGCCACTTCGGGGTCGTCGAACTTGCGGCCCATCAGGCGCTTCACGGAGTAGACCGTGTTCTCGGGGTTCGTCACCGCCTGCCGCTTCGCGACGGTGCCGACGAGCCGTTCGCCTTCCTTCGTGATTGCCACCACCGAGGGGGTCGTGCGACCGCCCTCGCTGTTCGGCACCACCTGCGGTTCCCCGCCCTCCATCACCGCCATACACGAGAACGTCGTGCCCAGGTCGATTCCGATCACCTTCGCCATCGCTCTTACCCCTCCCCGCCTTCGCGGGTACCAGTCTCGTCTTGACCGCCCCCGGCCGTCGCCGGGGACTCACTTCCGGATTCGTCGTCTGATTCGTTGCTTGAGTCGTTGTCGCCGGGTTGCTCGGGCCCACCTTCGCCATTGCCGACGAGCACGACGGCCGGTCGGATCACCAGCCCGTCGATGGTGTAGCCGCTCTGCACGACCGCCACCACCCGGCCTTCCGGGCCGGGCTGGAACGAGACCGCCTGGTGCAGTTCCGGGTCGAAGGCTTCGCCCTCGGCCTCGATCGGCTGCACCCCGCTGCCCTCCAGCACCGCCAGGAACTTGCGTTGCGCCATGCGCATGCCCTCGACCCACGAGTGCCCGTCCAGTTCGTTGTGGTCGCCGACGGAATCGAGCGCCCGGCTGAGGTCGTCCAACACCGGCAGGTAGTTCAGCACCAGCGTTTTCTGGGCGAGCCGCGTGTACTCGCGCCGCTCCTCCGCCTGACGACGCTTCAAGTTCTGGTAGTCCGCCACGGCCCGTGCGTGTTGCGCGCGCAGCTCTTCGACCGTCGCCTCTAAGGTCGCCGCCTCATCGGCGTCATCGGTGGGGTCGGCAGCGTCCGCGGCGGCGGCTGCCTCGGCCTCTTCCACGACATCGTCGGGCGCGGCCGTCTGCTCGTGCGTCTCGGCGGACTCGGTCGGTTCAGCCTGTGTCATCGTTGTCTCATCGCCCCACGGCTCAGGCCACGACTTCGTTCATCAGGTCACTCATCAGCGAGGCGACGTAGCGCACCCGCGGGATCGTGCGGGCGTACGACATGCGCATCGGCCCCACGACCGCGACGGTGCCCGATGGCCCGCGCATGTCGCCGTACGGTGAGGTCACGACGCTCCACTCCCGCATCCAGCGGTCCTCGTTCTCGCTCCCGATCACGACGCTCGTCCCGCCCGGCTCTCGCGCCCCGGCGGACACGACGACGCGGTAGAGCTCGTACGCCGCCAGGTGGCGCACCGCCTCCAGCATCCGCTCATGTTCCTCGAACTCGGGCTGCTCCAGTACCGCCTGTACGCCTTCGAGGTGCGTGCTCTCGGTCACCGGGTGCTCGTCGATCAGCTCCGCCACCGCCATCGCCGCCAGGCGATCGTCGATATCCGTCATTCGCTCGGATGCACCGAACGCCTCGCTCGCCTCGCGCCCGGTACAGTGGGCGTTCAGCCGCTCCGCTCGCGCGTTCAGCGCCGGCTGGTCCGCGACCGCGTCCAGCGACATCACCCGCTGGCGCACGCGTCCGTCCTCCATCACCGCCACCAGCAGCGCCGCATCGTCGCGCAGGTGCACCAGCTGCACGTGCTTGAGACGCGCCACCTCCGCGCGCGGCCGCGTCACCACCGCCGCGTTGCCGACCCAGGCGGCGAGCACGGTTGCCGCCAGCCCCAGCCACTCGTCCAGCCCGCCGCTCACCTGGTGAAACTGGTGCTCCACCGTGCGCAGCTCGCCGGCCGGCACCGGCTCCTCCGCCATCAGCGACTGCACGTAGAAGCGGTAGCCGAGGTCCGAGGGCACCCGGCCTGCCGATGTGTAAGGGTGCGTGATGTAGCCCTCGTCCTCCAGTACCGCGAGCTCGTTGCGAATGGTGGCGCTGGACACGGCAAGGCTGTGCTGCTCCACCAGCGCCTTCGAGCTCACCGGCAAGGCGGTGTCGATGTACTCGCTCACCAGCATGGCGAGGATATCTGCGCGACGATCCGTGAGCACGGGCCCTCCGAACACCGGGGAGGCTATTAGCACTCTCCCGATGAGAGTGCTAATTCGCCGGGGAATTGTATCTGGAACCGCCCGCGCCGGTCAATTCCCGCCCTTAGCGGCCGCGGCTCCCCACCGGCGACCGCTCTCCCCTATACTCCGCTTCAGACTCCCTGCCTGGAGGCGGCACACGGCCACTCAACGCTCACGCCAACCACGGGCCACCCGACAACCCGACGAGGAACGACTCGCCGCACTGGCGCGCGACGACGGCAGCGCGTTCTCCGGGCTCTACGAGACCTACGTCAATCGCGTCTACCACTACCTGCTGGGCCGCACCAGCAGCCAGTCCGAGGCCGAGGAGCTGACGTCCCGCACCTTCCTCAACGCCTTCGCCAACCTCGACCGCTACCGCGCACGCGGCAGCGGCTTCTCGTCATGGCTGATGGCGATCGCGCACAATCTGCTGGTCAACTGGTACCGCGACCGCGGACGCCGGCCGCCCACCGCGCCACTCGACGAGGCGCTGGACGCCCCGGCCGACGCGCCCGGCCCCGAGTCGAGCCTGGAACGCACCGAATCGATTCGCCAGGTCCGGACGGCGGTCGAGGGTCTGGCCCCCGATCGCCAGCAGCTGATCGCACTGAAATATGTCGATGGACTGTCGAACTCCCAGATCGGCCGTATCATGGGGCGCACCGAGGGCGCGGTGAAGTCCCTGCACCACCGCACTCTGCGTCAGCTCCATGGCGCGCTCGCCGACGCCGAGTAGCCGGGAAGCAGGGCAGGAGGCGTCATGCAGCAAGCGACACGCATCTCCGGTGTCGGGGCGTACCTGCCGGAGCGCCGCCTCACCAATGCCGACCTGGCGCAGATGGTGGAAACCTCCGACGACTGGATCGTCGAACGCTCAGGCATCCGCGAGCGCCGCATCGCCGCCGACAACGAGAGCTCGAGCACGATGGGCGCTGAGGCGGCACGTCGCGCTCTCACCTCCGCGGCGCTGGAGCCGGCGGACATCGACATCGTGATCGCCGGCACGTGCACGCCGGACGGCATGTTTCCCGCCACCGCCACCCGCATCCAGGACGCGCTCGGCATCTCCGATGCCGCCGCCTTCGACGTCAACGCCGCCTGCACCGGCTTCCTGGTCGCGCTCAGCACCGCCTCCCAGTTCGTCGAGTCAGGCAACGCTCACCGCGCGCTCGTGGTCGGTACGGAGACGCTCTCCCGCATCGTCGATTGGACGGACCGCGCCACCTGTGTGCTCTTCGGCGACGGGGCCGGCGCGGTCGTCGTCGAAGCCGCGCCCGATGGCAGGCCGGGGGCAGTCAAGTCCTTCCTGCTGCGGTCGGACGGCAGCCACGCCGGCCTGCTCTACGCGCACGGTCCCGCCAGCCCCAACCCGAACGGCGACCCGCTGCAGGCGCTGATCGTGATGGACGGTCGCAACATCTTTCGCCAGGCCGTCACCGCCATGTCCGGCGCAGCCCGCCAGGCGATCACCGATGCCGGGATCACGATCGATGACATCGCGCTCTGCATCCCCCACCAGGCCAATCTCCGCATCCTCAAGGCCACCGCCCGCAACGTCGGCCTGCCGGAGGAGCGCGTCTACGTGAACCTCGACCGCTACGGCAACACCTCCAGCGCCACCATTCCGATCGCGCTCACGGAGGCCGCGACCGAAGGCCGTCTCTCCCCCGGGGATCACGTCCTGCTCGTCGCCTTCGGCGGCGGCCTCTCCTGGGGGGCAATGGTGATGGAGTGGTCCGGCATCGACACGCTCGGCCGTGCCGCCACGGCGGATCTGCGGTCCACGGCTGCGTCGAGCTGAGCGCTCCGCGCCATTGAGCAAGCCGTCCAGCCGGTGACCAGCATCGTCCCACCCGACGACCTGCCGCAGGACCGGCCGCGCGTGGTCGTGACCGGGATGGGCGTCGTCTGCTCGCTCGGCGCCTCCCCGGCCGACATCTGGGACGCCGTCGCCGCCGGCCGCAGCGGGGTTGGACCGATCACCCGCTTCGATGCCTCCGCCTTCGCCTCGCGCGTCGCCGCCGAGGTGCCCGACGCGGATGTCCCGGACGACCGCCTAGACGAGCGGTACTGGCGCGACCTTGACCGGCGCTCCCGCTTCGCCGTCAGCGCCGGCCTCAGCGCTTTCCAGGACGCGGGCATCATGCTCACCGCGGAGAACCGCAACCGCTTCGCCGTCGTCATGGCCTCCGAGCGACCCGAGGAGGAGCGCCTGCTCGAGGGGGCTCGCCAGCTCGAAGCCAGCGATGTCGAATCAGCGGCGGCGACGCTCGCGCACCATGCCCGCCCCCACGCCCCGGCGGAGCGCATCGGCGCGCTGCTTGGCGTGACCGGCCCCGTCCTGCAGGTCGAGAACCGCTCCGCCGGCGGTCTCGCCGCAATCATCGAGGCCGCCGAGATGATTCGCCGCGGCGATGTCGTGGCCGCCCTCGCGGGCGGCGCGGAGGCGCCGATCACGCCGATTAGCCTCGCCGCCTTCCAGGGCACCGGCGCGCTCTCAGAGCGCAACGACGACCCGGCTGCTGCCTCCCGCCCGCTCGACCGCGCGCGGGACGGCTTCGTGCTGGGCGAGGGCGCCGCCGTGCTCGTGCTTGAGTCGCTGGAGCTGGCCCGCGCCCGCGGAGCGACGATCCTCGCCGAGCTCGAGGGCTACGGCATGACCTTCTCAGCCAGCCGGGGCGGGCACCCCGCTACGGACTCAGCGGAGATCGGCGCCGCCCTCCAGCGCTGCCTCGGCACCTCCGGCCGCATCCAGGCCGAGATCGACGTCGTCGCGCTCCACGCCGCCGGCACCGTCGACGGCGATATCGCCGAGGCGACCGGCGTGCGTCGCATCTTCGGCTCCTCCGCCCGCCACCATCTCTACACGCCCGCCCTGAAGTCCCTGACCGGCCACCTGCTCGGCGCATCCGGGCCACTGAGCACCGTGATCATGCTCAGCGCGCTGAAGGCCCAGCGTATCCCCGGCTCGATCAATCTCGACGACGAGGACGAAGAGTGCGATCTCGACGCCAATGCCAGCGGCACGCGGGACGACAACCTGCGGGTCGTGATCGTCAACGCCACCGGCTGGGGGCACAACGCCGCCATCCTCCTCGCCCACCCGGACGCGATGAGCACAGAAGACTAGGCGCTCGCGCCCGGATGCCGGCCCCAAGTACCGGCGGCACGAGGGCGCACCGCTAGCGGCTGAACCCCCTCATCGATACGATTGCAGCGCCCCGGCACACTCCCCACACCCCTCGGAGGCGACGTGGACATCACATGGCTCGGGCACGCCTGTATCCGCGTCCGCGCGCAGCAGACCGCCGTGGTCATGGACCCCTGCGATAAGGACTCCGGCTACGATATGGGCCGCCCCACCGCGGACCTCATTACCGTCAGCAACCCGCATCCCCACCACAGCAACACGCGAGGCGTGCGCGGGTCTGCCCTCACCGTCGACGGCCCCGGCGAATACGAGATCAAGGGCGTGCAGGTGACCGGCGTCCCCACGTTCCTTGCACCGCCCGTCGAAGACACACCCGCCCGGCTCAACACCGCCTTTCTGCTCGAGGCAGAGGAGCTCCACCTCGCCCACCTCGGCGGACTGGGCGCGCCGCTCACCCCGGAGCAGGTGGAGCAACTCACGGTCGCGGACATCCTCATCATCCCGATCGGCGGCGGCGGCGACTTCGACGTGGCGGCGGCGGCACGCACCGTTCGTGCCTTGGAGCCGATGGTCGTGATCCCGGTGCTGTACCCGACGAAGGGCCGCGGCAGCGGCGAGGACGGGCCGCTGCAGCAGTTCATCTCCGCGGTCGGCGTCGAGCCGGAAGCGGCCGAGTCGCGCGTCACCATCCAGCGCCGCGGCCTGGGCGAGACCCTGCGCGTGCAGCGGCTCGAACCCCGAGGCTAACGGGCCGCCACCCGACGGCCCCCGCGATCGCCGGGGCCCCGCCAGGGAGGCACGCAGAAGGTCAGCCTCGGAAGAAGGCTGGTGCTTATGGTAGCTGCTGCGCGGCCGGCGCTAGGGGAGGAAGGTCAGCGGGTTCTGCGTGATCCCGTTCCGCTTCAGCTCGAAGTGCAGGTGCGGCCCGGTCGATCGGCCAGTGCTGCCGCTGATGCCGAGGATCTGCCCGGTCTCCACCCACTGCCCGATCTCGACGTGGATCGACGACATGTGCGCGTACAGCGTCTGATAGCCGCCGCCATGGTCGACTTCGATGTAGAGGCCGTATGAGACGCTCGGGTCGCCTCCCACAAACACCACCTTGCCGCCCGCCGACGCTGCGACGCCGACGTACGGGGCGTTGATGTCGATTCCCAGCGGGTGATGGGGCGTGAACCAGGAGGTGACCTCGTCCACGACCGGCCAGATGAACCCGAACTGCGACGCTTCTCGATCGACGAACGTCGGCGATGGCCGCAGGCTGGGCGCAGGCGGCGGCAGGCGCTTGCCTCCAACGACCAGGATCAGCGCACCCTCGCGCAACTGATTCGGGTCGGAGAGCCCGTTCGCAGCGAAGCCGATGATCTCGCTCACCTTGGCGTCGTACTGGATGGCGATCTCCGTCAGCGTCTCGCCGGCACGCACGCCGTGGATGATGCCCGGCACGCTCGGCACCTGCAGCATGTTCCCGACCGCCAGCACGTCCGCATCGATGATCAGGTCGGCGTTGTTCCAGCCGATGTAGCGGCTGGCGACGCCGAAGCGTTCCGCGATCGATGTCATCGTGTCGCCCTGCTGCACCTCGTAGCGGTAGTACAGCGGGACCCTCTCCGGCTCGCGTGCGGTGATGATCTCCACGGAGACGGAGGCGTTGCGTTGCGCCTGCTGCAATGTGTTCAGCGTCGCCGCCGTGGTGTCGGCCGCCGCAAGCAGCGCGTCCTGGGTCACCGCCGGCGCCACCACCGTCAGCGGTACCGGCGCCGCCTCCAGCGAGGTGACCGCCACCATCGGCGCGGCGGCGGCAAGGCCCGGCAGCGGCAGCGATGCCGCCAGGGCGGGTGTAGCCGTCGGCGTCTCGATCGTGACCGGGAACAGCCCGCCCGTCAGTACCGCCGCGAACAGCGCCAGCGCCACGCCCCCGTGCGCCAGGGCACGAAGCCGTCTGGGAGTGCGCACATCCTGGTGACGACGTGCACGCAGCAGCGCTCGACTCCGCCCTCTCCTGGAGGGCGGCGCCACGGTGTTCCGGATATGACCCTCCATCCGGAGTCCCGTCGCGCGAGGGGACACTCGGGCTTCGTCAGAAATCCGCAGGCATCGTAGCACGGCCTGATTCAAGCCTGAATGGCAACTGTCCGATCTACCGACAATCTATCCACGTTCACTGACGGCCGTCTCGGACTCGCGAGTCAGACCCGGAGCCCGCTTCGACGGCAGCAGCGGGCTCGCGCAGTCTGATGTCTGACCAACGAGCCGTCCGGGGCGCGGTGTTTCGAGGAGTGATCGGGGAGGAACCTGGAGGTCTGGGCGTTCCGAGCTCCCCGAGCGTCCCAGGGTCTCTGAGTGAGCCGTCTCTGGGGGCTGGAGTGTCTGAGGTGTCTGCGGGCGAGCGCCGCCGCTAGATCGACTCGTCCTTGAGCGTCGTCAGGAACTCCTCGTTGCTCTCGGTCTTGCCGACACGTTCCAGCACGCGCTCGGTGGCGTCGCTGCCGGTCTCTTCGACCATCGACGCCATGCGGCGCAGCAGCCAGATCTGACGCAGCTCTTCCTCACTGAAGAGCAGGTCCTCACGACGGGTCGATGAGCCCAGTACGTCGATCGCCGGGTAGACACGCTTCTCGGCCAGTCGCCGCAGTAGCCGCAGCTCCATGTTCCCGGTGCCCTTGAACTCCTCGAAGATCACTTCGTCCATCCGCGAACCGGTCTCGATCAGGCAGGTCGCGATGATCGTCAGCGATCCGCCCTCCTCCGTGTTCCGCGCCGCTCCGAAGAATCGCTTCGGCGGGAAGATCGCGATCGGGTCCATGCCGCCCGAGAGCGTCCGTCCACTGGTCGGCATCGCCAGGTTGTAGGCGCGTGCCAGGCGGGTCACGGAATCCATCAGGATGACGACGTCGGTCCCACCCTCGACCAGCCGCTTGGCCCGCTCAACCGCCGCTTCTGCGACACGGGTGTGGTCCTCCACGGGCTCGTCGAACGTCGATGCCACGACCTCGCCGCGGATCGACCGCCGCATGTCGGTCACCTCTTCCGGTCGCTCACCAATCAGCAGCACCAGCAGGTGCACGT
>JASLOV010000210.1 GCA_030745285.1 Dehalococcoidia bacterium
CACTGGGAATCCGCGGACCAGCGCCACCTGCGCAATATCGTTCCGGAGAACAGGCTGCGGGTCTACGACATCCGCGACGTGATCGAGACCTTCTCTGACACGGACTCGGTGCTCGAGCTGCGCCGCTACTTCGCGCCCGGCATGGTGACTTCGCTCATGCGCGTCGAGGGGCGCCCGCTGGGCGTGATCGCCAACAACCCGATGCATTCCGGCGGCGCCATCGAGAGCGACGGCGCGGACAAGGCCGCCCGCTTCATGCAGATCTGCGACGCCTTCGACATCCCGATCCTCGTGCTCTGCGATACGCCGGGCATGATGGTCGGCCCGGAGGTGGAGAAGACGGCGCTGGTGCGCCACTGCTGCCGCCTTTTCGTGACGGGCGCCAACCTCACGGTGCCGCTCTTCACGATGGTGCTGCGCAAGGCCTACGGCCTGGGCGCGCAGGCGATGGCCGGCGGCAGCTTCAAGGAACCGCTGTTCACCGTCGCTTGGCCGACCGCCGAGTTCGGCGGCATGGGGCTCGAGGGCCAGGTCAAGCTCGGCTTCCGCGAGGAGCTGGCGCAGATCGAGGACGCCGACGAGCGCATGGAGCGCTACGAGGAACTGGTGGAACATGCCTACCAGCGCGGCAAGGCGCTGAACGCCGGCGTCTCCTTCTCCGTCGACGACGTGATCGACCCGGCCGACACGCGGCGCTGGGTTGGCAACGCCATGCGGTCGGTGCCCGAACCGCAGCGGGTGGTCACCAAGCGGCGTCGCAACATCGACACCTGGTAGGCGGGGCGAAGGCCCCGGGCATGGCTGATTCGATGGGACCGCTTGCGGGCATCGTCGTTGTCGACGCCTCGCAGGGTGTCGCCGGCGGGTGGGCCTCGCGGTTGCTGGCCGACCTCGGAGCGCGCGTGGTCAAGGTCGAGCCTCCGGGCGGCGATCGCCTGCGCGCGCTCGGCCCCTTCCCGGGCGACGTGACCGACCGGGAGCTCGGCGGGCTGCATCTCGCCCTCAACGCAGGCAAGGAGAGCGTCGTCGCCGACCTCGGCAGCGAAGCGGGACGGGCGCAACTGCGGGAGCTCGTCGCGGGGGCGAACATCTTCATCGAGCCGGCCGGGGCGGGGGAGCTGGCGGCGGCCGGCCTCGATGCAGCCAGCCTGCTGAGCATTCGCCCGTCGCTCGTCGTCGCCTCGCACAGCCCGTTCGGGCTGACGGGGCCGTACGCCGGGCGCACGACGGCGGAGATCGTCGACTACGCCATGGGCGGCTACATGAACTTCGGCGGCGACCCGGAGCGCCACCCGTTGATGGTGCCCGGCCACCAGGCAGAGCTGCACGCCGGCACGCAGCTCGCGCTTGGTTCTCTGCTGGCGCTGTGGCACGCCCGTCGCACCGGCGCCGGCCAGCATGTCGACGTCTCGACGTTCGAGTCGATGCTGAATGCCCACGCCTGGCTCGTCTCCTCGTGGACGCACGAGGGCGAGGTGCAACAGCGCACGCCGAGCCAGATCCTGCCCTGCGCCGACGGGCACTTCTACATCTTCCCGCGCCCGGACCCCGCGCTCTTCGCGCTGATCGAGCGCACGGACCTGATCGACGATCCCCGCTTCGCCACCGTCGCCGGATTCCGGGAGGCGATGCCGGAGGTGCGCGCCTCCGCGACGGAGTGGGCGGCGACGCGCACGAAGAAGGAGATCTACCACGCCGCCCAGGAGTTGCGGGTGCCGGTCACACCGGTGAACACCGCCGCGGACCTGGACCGCGCGGAGCAGCTCGCCGCCCGAGGGTGGTGGCGCACCGTCGTTCATCCCGAAACCGGCGAGCTGCGCCTGCCGGGGCCGCCGTGGCTCTTCTCCGCGACGCCGGCGAGCGTCGACGCGGCCGCGCCGCTGCTCGGTTCCGCGGACGGGCTCGCGCTCCCCGCGCGCGACGCATTCGAGGGCGACGGTGACGGCGCGGGTGCAGACGGACCGCCGCTCGACGGGCTGCGGGTGCTGGAGGTGACGGCCAACTGGGCCGGGCCGCTGACCGGCCGCCACCTGGGTGACATGGGCGCGGACGTGATCAAGCTCGAGGTCGCCTCGCGGCCGGCGACGCGCGCGGCCCATCCCGCCGGCGGCGAGCAGTGGACGCGGCCCTACAACCGCTCCGGCTACTTCAACTACTTCAACCGCAACAAGCGCGACCTGGTGGTGGACCTCGCGACCGAGCAGGGGCGCGAGATCTTCCTGCGCATGGCCGAGGTGTCCGACGTGGTGCTCGAAAACAACAGCGCCCGCGTCTTCCCGAATCTCGGGCTCGAGTACGAGACCATCGCCGCTCGCAACCCGAGGATCGTGATGTGCTCGATGTCCGGGTTTGGCGCGACCGGGCCGGAGGCGAACTACGTCGCCTTCGGCTCGAACGTAGAGGCGTCCAGCGGGCTCGTGGCGACGACGGGGTACGGCGAAGGCGACCTCTTCGGCACCGGTACCTTCTACGCGGACCCGGTCACCGGCTCGCACGGCACGATCGCGATCCTCGCCGCCCTGATCGCCCGCGAACGCACCGGCGAGGGCCAGTACATCGACATGGCGCTGCACGAGTCCGGCGCGTCGTTCCAGGTCGAGGCGCTGATGGACTACCAGCTCAACGGGCGCGTGGCGGGGCCCTCGAACAACCGCTCCCGGCGGCTCGCGCCGCAGGGCGTCTACCGTTCGGTTGGCAGCGATTGCTGGCTCGCGGTCGGCGTGGAGGATGACGAGCAGTGGCGCGCACTCTGCGAGGTGATCGGTCGGTCCGACCTCGCCGCCCGCTACCCGGACCTGGCCTCGCGGCTGTCAGCGCACGATGAGATCGACGCCGCCATCGAGGCGTGGTCGGTCACGCTAGACCACAACGACGCCACCGTGCTCCTGCAGGCCGCAGGCGTGCCGGCCGGGCCGGTGCTGGCGGCCTGGGAGATCGTGAGCGACCCGCATCTCTACGAGCGCGACTACTTCGTCGACATCGTGCACCCGGAGGTCGGGCACCATCGCTGGGTCGGGTACCCTTGGAAGCTCTCGCGCACGCCCGGCCGCATCAGCCGGCCTTCGCCGCTCTTCGGCGAGCACAACGACGAGGTGTTGTCCGAGGTGCTGGGCCTGGGCGAGGTCGAACTGGCCGAGCTGCGGGCGCAGCGTGTGATCGCCGACGAGCCGGACGCCGTCGGCCCGGCCGCTCGCCGCCTGCAGGCCTGAGCCCGCCCCGCCGTTCCGGCCCTGGATGGCTACTCGATCGAGACGAGTTCGATCTCGAACGTGAGCGCCTTGCCAGCCAGCTCATGGTTGGCGTCGAGCGTCACGGTCTCATCGGAGACCGCGGTCACCGTTGCCCGCAGGCCGTTGCTGAGCTGCAACTGGGCGCCGACCGAAACGCCCTCCGGCACCTGGTCGATGGGGACGGAGAGGATGCGGTCGTCGCTGCGTTCGCCGTAGGCGTCGGCCGGCTCAAGGCGCACCGTGACCGATTCGCCGACGGCGAGGCCGCGCACGGCGTCATCGAAGCCATTGATCACGCCGCCGGAACCCACCGTGAAGGGCAGCGGCGCACGCTCGCGCGAGGAGTCGAAGACCTCGCCGTCGTCGAGCGTGCCGTGGTAGTGAACCTGTACTTTGTCGCCGTCCTGCGCCACGCGAGCGTTCCCTTCGCTGTCACCACAGGCGACGAGCACCGTGGCGAGGGCCGCCAGCGCCGTCAGCGCGGCGGTGACCGCGTGCGAGCGACGCCGGGTTGCCATTCGAAATGTTGGCCCGATCATCGACCGAGTGTATCGCCCCGCCTCGCTGTGGCCAGCCCCGTTCGTGGTGCGCCAGCGGGCCGGACAGTTGTTAGAATCCCGCGGCACGCTGGGAGACTCTTTGCCGATCGTACTGGTTCATGGAAACCCCGAGACCGCGGCGATCTGGGACGAGTTGCGGACTCACCTCGACCACCCGGACGTGGTCGCGCTCTCGCCGCCCGGGTTCGGGACTCCCGTTCCCGCCGGGTTCGAGGCGACGAGCGACGGCTACCTGGCTTGGCTGATCGACGAGGTCGAGGCGATCGAAGGGCCGGTTGACCTCGTCGGCCACGATTGGGGTGGCGGGCACGTGCTGCGGCTGGCCTGCGAGCGGCCGGACCTGATTCGCTCGTGGACGTCCGACATCGCCGGTTGCTTCGACCCGGAGTACGTCTGGCACGACATGGCACAGCTCTGGCAGACCGCCGGGGCCGGCGAAGAGGCCGTCGCCCAGATGGGCGCTACACCAACCGCCGACCGGGCGACCCGGTACGAGGGTCTCGGCATGACCGCCGCCGCGGCTCGCAGCGTCGCCGAGGCGGCCGGGGAAGAGATGGGCCGCTGCATCCTCTCTCTCTACCGCTCGGCCGCCCAGCCGGCGATGTCCGAGCTGGGCGAGCAACTGCCGCAGGCGGCGGCGAAGCCCGGCCTCGTGATCATCCCCACCGAGGACGGCTTCACCGGCGGCGAGGTTCTGGCGCGCCGCTCGGCCGGGCGTGCCAGGGCGACCGTCGCCCTGCTGGAGGGGCGAGGCCACTGGTGGAT
>JASLOV010000211.1 GCA_030745285.1 Dehalococcoidia bacterium
GGTCGGCGACGGCAATGGCCCGGGTGCCGTCCTGAATCTGGATCGCGACACGTCGGTCCCGGTGCGCGGGACCGTCACGACCCAGGGTGCGATCGAACGCGTCGATCTCGTGGTCAACGGCGAGGTCGTCGAGACGGTCGACGGCGACGGGCGCGACCGGGTGACACTGACGGCGGAGATTCCGGCCAACGAGAGCTTGTGGGTGGCGCTGCGCGCGTTCGACGTCGCCGAGGGCGCCGAGATCTTCGGCCACACGAGTCCGATCTATCTGCTGCACGATGGCCAGGCGGTACTGGTCGAAGCCGACGCGCGCTACCTCCTCGGCAAGGTCGACCAGTTGATCGAGTACACCGAGGCGCTCGACGGGTTTCGGGTAGAGGCACACCGCACGGAGACGTTGGCGCTGTACGAACAGGCGCGCGCGATCTATCAGCGCCTGGCGGGCGGTCGACCGTTGGTGGACAGGTAGCGGGGGCCGGGTGTTGGGGCGGCAGAGCCCTCCTGTTGGGAGGCCGCCGCTTGGGAGGCCGCCGCCGAGGTTGTGGCCCCGAAGGTGCCGCCGTCGCGAGATCCAGTGGGTCGCCTGATGGCGCACCCCGTCAACATTGCAGTTCGGGTCTGCGTCTCGGCGGCCGACGGGCTCGCCGCCGCGATACCCGGCCTCCCGCCAAGACCAGTTTCACGGCACCAACGCGAACGAGAGGATGCTCGGCCCGGCGGCGACGGCGACGTGCTGCCGCCCGTCGAACATGTAGGTCATCGGCGACGCCTTCCAGACCGCGTTGGTCTGGAAACTCCAGAGCCGATCGCCCGTCGCCACATCGGCCACCGTGAGCGCGCCCGAGTCGTCCCCGAAGAAGACCACGCCCCCGGCCGTCGCCAGCGTCCCACCCCAGGAGTTGGCCGGCCCGACCTGCGGCAGTTCCCACGCAACCTCTCCGGTCTGGATGTCGATGGCGCGGAGGATCTTCTCCGGGGGCTCGTCGCGCACGCTGCGAGTCGACCCACCGTAGAACGACCGCCCGGCCTCCCACTGCTCGGGCGTCCGGGTAAAGACGTTGCAGTGCTCGAGGGTCTGCACGTAGTAGAGCCCGGTGTCGGGATGAAACGACGTCGAGAACCAGTTGGTGGCGCCCTGGACGGCCGGACAGACCGTCGTGCCCGCGGCCGACGGCGTCTGATCCGGATTCAGCACCGGCCGGCCATCCGGACCGATCTCGCTGGCCCAGGTGAGCTTTTCCACGAACGGCTCGGCCAGCAGCAGCTCGCCGTCGGTCCGGTCGAGGACATAGAAGAAGCCGTTCCGGTTCGCGTGCAGCAGCAGCCGGCGCGCCTCCCCGTTCCACAGCCGATCGATCAGGACCGGGGGCTGCTGCGCATCCCAGTCCCAAAGATCGTGCGGCGTGTACTGGTAGTGCCAGCGCAGCTCGCCGGTCGACGGGTCCAGCGCCAGAATCGAATCGGAGTACAGGTTGTCGCCCTGTCGCTCGGCACCGTCGTAATCGGGGCACGGGTTGCCGGTTGGCCAGTACACGAGATCGAGGTCGGGGTCGTAGGTGCCGGTGAGCCAGGTGGCGGCGCACGGGTGGTCGATCGCCGAGCCACCCCAGGTCTCGGACCCCGGCTCGCCCCGCGCCGGCACTGTCCAGAACCGCCAGACCTCCCGGCCGTCGGCCGGATCGAACGCGGCGAGAAACCCGCGAACCCCTTCGTCGCCGCCGGAGGTCCCCGAGACGACCAAGTCGCCGACGACGAGCGGCGCCGAGGTGGCCCCGTAGTTCTGCCGCCAGTCGGCCATCTCGGTATCCCAGAGCAGGGCGCCGGTGAAGCGGTCGACCGCGATGAGATGCGCATGATCGGTGATCATGAACAGCCGCCGACCGGCGACGGCCACGCCGCGGTTGATGCCGGCGGACGCGTCGCCCACGAGCCCCTCCGTGCGTGGTTGCCGGTAGCTCCACAACTGACGGCCGCTGCCGGCATCGAGGGCATAGGCCACGTTGGCGTCGGTCACGTACATGACGCCGTCGACGACGACCGGCGTCACCTGGAGCCGACGCGCGCCCGACAGGCCGAAGACCCAGCGCGGCACCAGCCGGGCCACCGACGACGTGTCGATTTGATCGAGATCGCTGAAGCGGTTGCCGCGGACGTCACCGTTGTAGGTCGGCCAGTCGACTTCGGACGTCACCACGCGATAGCGGTCGCCGGCGCGGCGCAGCAGGCGGATCGTCGGGGCGGTGTCGTCGGCACCGGAGACGTTGGCACCGGCATCATCCACGAGCAGCTGCAATTCGGTGGAACTCTGGTTGAGCCGGCGCCCGGAGAGCTGGCGGCCGTCGGTTGTCTCAACGGTCACCCGAGGCCGGGCGATCGGCTGCGGCGTCTGGCCACTCACGGAACCGACGGCGACGCCTGCCATCGACAGTGACAGCACCGCAAGCCAGGAACTGGCCGCGACGGCTTGCTTCTCGGGTGTCCTCAACCTACGGCTCGGCATCTTGATGTCGGCCGATGTTGGCATACGATGATGACGATGACAAAGCGGCCCATCTCCGGACTGCTGCTGCTCCTAGTCGCCGGCGCTCTCGCCGGGTGTGGCGCCGAGCCCGAACCCGCCGAGCCCGCCGCCGAGACGAACACAATGCCGAACGACGATACCGGATCGATCCTGAGACTCCACCGCCCGCTCGATGCGATCGTGCCCCTGACGGCGCGCATCGAGAAGCTCGCCGATGGCCTCGCCTTCACCGAAGGGCCGGTCTGGGTGCGTGGCGGCGGCTATCTCCTGTTCAGCGACATTCCGGCCAACGCCATCTACAAGTGGACGCCTGACGGCGAACTGACCGAGTTTCTCCGCCCGGTCTTCGACGGCGAGGGTGACTCGGTCGGCTCCAACGGCTTGACCGTCGATGCCGAGGGTCGGCTCATCCTGATGGAGCACGGCAATCGCCACGTCAGCCGGCTCGAGGCCGACGGCACCCGCACGGTCCTGGCCGATCGCCACGAGGGGCAGCGGTTCAACAGCCCCAATGACGGCGCGTACCACTCGAACGGCTGGCTCTACTTCACCGACCCGCCCTACGGGCTGCCGGGCGGCGACGACGACCCGGCGAAGGAACTCGACTTCAGCGGCATCTATCGGCTCGGACCGGCCGGCGAGGTGGAACTGCTGAACCGGGAGCAGACGCGTCCGAACGGGCTCGCCTTCTCGCCGAGCGAGACGACGCTCTACGTCGCGAACTCGGACGCCGAGCGGAGGTTGTGGATCGCCTACGGCGTGCTGGAAGACGGCACGCTCGACGACGGGCGGGTCTTCTTCGACGTCACCGGCGACCCGGCCCCAGGCAACCCCGACGGGCTCAAGGTCGATCGAGCGGGCAACGTCTTCGCGACCGGCCCGGGCGGCGTCTGGGTCTTCGACCCGGCCGGTACGCACCTGGGCACGATCCAGCCCGACGAGATCCCGGCAAACGTTGCCTGGGGCGACGACGGCCGGACGCTCTACATCACCGCGCGCACCGGCCTGTACCGGGTTGCCCTGGTGACGCAGGGCATCATGCCCTGAGCGGAGCCCGGAACCCGGAGCCCCGCCCGTCGATCACTCCTCCGGCTTGCGCCCTGCGGCATCCAACCGCCAGGCGAGCACGCCCGCGGCGACCGTGGCGATGATGGCGGTGCTCAGCCCCCACGCCGCTAGCGACAGCCACTGCCGCATTTCGTCGGAAACGGTGATGACGCTGTGGCCGGCCAAGCCGGCCGACACCAGCCCGATCGCCACGCTGCCGCCCGCGAAGCCGCCGATCGCCACGCCGCCGATCGCGACGAGCAGGGCGAACGAGATGCCGGCGAGGCTCACCAGGCCCAGACCGATGCCGGAGACGGTGATCCCGCCGCAGGCGAACGCGCCGAGCGCGATGAGACCGAACGCCGCGTCACCGATGGCAATGATGCCTCGAGCCAGCGCCATCTGCTGACCGCTGGCGTCGCCGCTGAACGCGACGTGGACGAGCGGGATGCCCCAGACGGTTCGTTTCGAGCGGTACTCATAGCGCGACGGCCACCAGGTGAACGCGGAACTGGTCGGAGGTGGGCGATCGCGCTCGCCCGCGGCCTCCGGCCTGGGCCCCGGCTCCGATCCTGACAGCGCCTCGACCTCGCTGCTCAGCTCACTGGCCTGCTGGTACCTGAGGCGCGGTTCCTTCTCGAGCGTCCGGAGCACGACCTGGTCCAGCCTGACGTCGACCTCGACCTTCTGAGACGGCGGTGGGAACCGGCCGACCGGCAACTCGCCGGTCAGCATCTCGTAGAAGACGACACCGAGCGCGTAGATGTCGGCGCGGTGGTCGACGTCGGCCGGGTGCTCGATCTGCTCGGGCGCCATGTACTGCGGCGTCCCCATCACCTGCGCCGTCTGGGTGATCCGGGTCTCGGCGGTGGACCCCGTGAGCAGTGCCAGGCCGAAGTCGGCGATCTTGGGCGCACCCGACTGATCGATCAGGATGTTCTCGGGCTTGATGTCGCGATGCACGACGCCTTGATCGTGGGCGTACTGCAGCGCCTCGCAGATGCGTGGCACCATCGTCAACGCCTCGGCCGGCGTCACGCCGCCACTGGTCATCGTCTGCCGCAAGGTCACGCCGTCCACGAACTCCATCACGAAGTAGTAGATTCCGCCCCGCTGGCCGAAGTCGTAGACCCGCACGATGTTCGGGTGGTCGAGACGGGCGAGCGTCCGCGCCTCGCGGGTGAAACGCTCGGCGAACGTGGCGTCGTCCTGAAGGTGCGCGTGCAGCACCTTCACGGCGACCGGTCGATCCAGCTGCCGGTGCCGCGCCTTGTAGACGGTCCCCATCCCGCCCGGGCCGATCAGCTCGAACTGTTCCAGCTCCGGCAACCGGCGGGCGAGGTCCTCGGGAGCCATCGGCGATCGCGCGTCAGCCTGCTGGTTGGCCGCCGTGGGCTGCTCCCAGCGGAGCCCCGCACGCAGCGCGCAGTAGGGACAGACCCCTGGCGGCGCATCGGTCGGAATCTCGGCGTGGCACTCGGGGCAGATCCGGGGCTCGGGCATCGTCGTTCTCTCTTTATACCCTTCACTCGGTTCTACGCAGCGGGGAGGCCGGTGTTACAGGCTCTTGCCGGCCGGCGGTGTGAGCGCTCCGATCAGGTCGTTCAGCTCGTCGTCGACCATCCGTCCTTCCTGGACGGTCTCGGCGACGATCTCGCGAAGCCGATCGCGCCAGCGTGCCCGCAACCGTGACAGCGCGGTGCGCAGGGCGGCCTCGCTCTGCTCGAACCGCCGGGAGAGTTCGCCGTAGGGCACACCGCCCGGGTCGGAGCCGAGATACCCCTTCAGCGTGTCGAACAGCTCGGTCTGTCCGCGCGCCACATACTGCGTCCGCAGCTCCTCGACGGCGCGCGCAAGCAGCCCGAGGGCCCAGCGCCGTTCGTAGATTGCCTCTGGCGTCAGGGCATCCGCCGGCTCGACCTGGTAGCGATCCTCCGCATCCCGATAGTCGATCGAGACCAACTCCACACCGCCGCCCCGCTTCACGGCCGCCTGCCGGCGCCACTCGCTCGCGAGGAAGTTCTTCATGGCGGTGAGCAGGAAACTGCGAAACCGCCCGCGTGCCGGGTCGGCCGCCTTCAGGTCGTTCTTCTCGAGCAGCTTGGTGAAGAAGGCCTGGGTTAGATCGCGGGCGTCGTCGGCGTCGTGCCCGCGACGACGCACGAACGCGTAGAGCGGATACCAGTAGTCGGCGCACAGCTCGGCCAGCGCACGGTCGGCTTGCGCCGAGCGTCCGGCGCCGGCGGCGACCACGAGGCTCCACCGGGTCGTCGCGAACTGGCGGGGACCGCCGCTCGTGACGTCGTCGCTAGGCATCGGCGTTCCGTACTACGCAACGCGGGTGGACGTGTTGCAACTCGACGCCGATTGTCGTGCAGAACGTCCGGCCAAGGGAGAAAAAGAGGCCGAGCGCTGGAAAAAGGGGCAGACGTTCGGTCGTACGACAGTAAAGCCCGCCCGGGGAAACGCCCGGACGGGCTCGAGGTGTCTCGCGCGGAAGGGACCGATCCGCTAGCGCCGATTCAGCAGAACCCACTCGTCGCCGTCGGTCACGAACGTGACGCCGGCGCCGGGCTTGGTCAACCTGACCGAGTTCGGGCCACCGTCCAGCCATTCACCGGACTGCGGTTTGATGTACACGAAGCCGTTGTGGGCCACTCGCCTGACGGTGACGAAGCGCGAGATTGCCGTCGACGCGGGCGGCAGCGTCACGAAGATGTAGTGGTGGTTGCGCGATTTCTTGTAGCGGCGGCCCCGCCTGCCGCTGTTGTTGTCATCGCTACTGCTGTCGTCGTCGCTGTCGTCGTCCCCACCGCCGTCGTCCCCACCGCCGTCGTCAAAGGTCGGATCCACGAGGTAGGCGACGCTGAATTCATTCGCCGGCATCTCGATGACGGTGTGGGTTGACCTGCCCCCCACCAGTGGTCCACTTGCTACGAGAGAGCCAAGCGCATCGTGAGCCCTTCGATTGACGCTGGCGTGACGGCCTCAGGCGCCGG
>JASLOV010000212.1 GCA_030745285.1 Dehalococcoidia bacterium
CGTCGTCACTTGTACCGAAATCCAGACCAGCGAGCCCGATCGCGGCTTCCAATATTCGCCGTTGAGACAACAGGGTAGGCAACGCTACTTCGAGCTTATCGGCGGACCACCCGGTCGGCGTCATCTCCGGCACGATGCCGATCACCAAGACCTGGGTGTGGTCGGGCGGCACGTTGGCACGCACGAGCTGTATGGCCGACTCACGGTCAGGTGCCATGACCGTCGAGATCGCTCCTCCGATGAATCCGCCGTTGATCGGATCCAGTTCGGCGTCCTGCCGCCCGGTCGTGATTGTCCACTGCACCGTAGGCTCGGACGGTTCCGGCCGACTGCGGTCGATTTCCACCAGCAACGTCGTTGTTGCCTCGTAGACATCTGGTGGGGATTCGAAGACCTGCCGATACTCCTCGCTGGTCAGTGCCACGGTCGCGCGATAGGAATCGGAGGAAGTGATCGTCCATCCCAGGTAGCCGAGCAACGCCCCGACGATGAGACTGGCCACCAGCAGCCACCACCAGCGGCGGATGATTGCGACGTAATCAGCGAGTTCCAAAGTCCGGGTCTCCGTCACGGGGCGGTGTGGGACCGAAAGTATCTCAGACGGCAAAACGCCCGGCAACAATGGCTGCTGCGCACGCAACCGGCGCTCAGGAACCCGGATCCTGTCCGGATCACGTTGGCTCTGGCCATTGACCGACCAACCCGCGACACTACCTGAGCATGGCCGACGGAACCCGACAGGACGTGCTCATCGTTGCCGGCACACGGCCGGAAGCCGTCAAGCTGGCTTCCGTCGCGCGCGCACTGGCGCACTCTTCGACGCTTCAGCCGCTGCTGCTCACGACCGGGCAGCATCCGAGCGAGCCACGCGAGATGCTGGCCGACTTCGACCTGACGCCCGATATCGAGTTGTCCGTGGAGCGGGGCGAGGGGACCACGCTGAGCGACCTGCTCGCGCAGCTCGTCGAGCGCATCGGCGACGAGATCCAGCGACGACGGCCGGCAGCCGTGCTGGTCCAGGGCGACACCTCATCGACCCTCGCCGGCGGACTGGCCGGGTTCTACGAGGGCGTCCCGGTGGGCCACATCGAAGCAGGCCTGCGGACCGGATTGCTCAGCGCGCCGTTCCCGGAGGAGGGGCACCGCCAGATGGTAGCCCGCGTCTGCCGCTGGCACTTCGCCCCGACGGAACTCGCCGCCCGGACGCTGGTGAGCGAGGCGATCCCATCGGAGCAGGTCCACATGACCGGCAACACGGTGATTGACGCGATCCAGTTCATCGTCAGAGACATTCCACGGCCAGCTGGCGGCGCCCGCCGCCGTATCCTCGTCACTGCTCATCGCCGCGAGAACTGGGGCCAGCCGATGCAGCGCATCTGCGCCGCGCTGAATCTGCTTGCGAGGCGAGACGACGTGGAGCTGAGGATCGTCGTCCATCCCAACCCGACGTTGCAGGAGCTGTTCGAGCGCGAACTCGGCGGGCGCGATCACGTCGTGCTGATGTCGCCGCTGCCGTACCGCGAGCTGGCTCGCGAGCTGGTGCACTCGTCGATCGTGCTGACCGACTCCGGCGGCCTGCAGGAAGAAGCCCCGGCCCTGGCCAAGCCGGTGCTCGTGATGCGCGACGTTACGGAGCGCCCCGAGGTGATCGAGGCCGGTGTCGGCGAACTCGTTGGCACGGACAGCGATCGAATCGTCGCCGCCGCCGAACGGCTGCTCGATGACGCCGAGGCCTACGAGGCGATGACCCGGGCTGTTTCGCCCTACGGCGACGGACACGCCGCGGAACGCATCGTCTCGATCCTGGAGCACGACCTGGCCCCGTCGGGCTAGATCGCCGGCCCCTCGCCAGTCAGTCCGCCTGCCCGTCGAGCGCACCCTCGAGGGTCGCCAGGGCGAGATACATCCACGCCTGCACCCAGCGTGTGTAGTCGCGCTTGACCGCCCGACCGCCGCGGTACTGGTACCAGTACCCACCCGTGGCCTCGTTGTAGAGATGTTGCTGCATCCAGCGGAAGATGCGGACCGCTGCTTCAACGTTCGGCGCTTGCGGCACATCGATGTGCGTGAGGATCGCGTTCGCGGCGGCGTGGGCATCGCTCGTCGATGGGTCACCGGCCATCAGCCAGGGTGCGCCGTCGGGCGCCGTACAGCGGGCGCTGAACGCCACGTAACCGCGAGCCAGGACCTCAGCGTCCGAGGCGCCCGCGGGTGCGTCCCTCAGCGCCCGCAGGATGTAGCCGCTGTGGAAGGAGTCCACCCAGCGGTCGCGCGGCAGCGAGCCGTAGTCCCAGAGGCCGTCCGGTCGTTGAGCACGTTCCACGCCCTTGACCAGTGCCGCCCCGAGCTGCTCGAAGCGCTCTTCGCCGCCCGCCAGCCTCGCGGCACGTAGCAGGAAGGAGCCGACCAGTGCGGCGACGTTGTAGACGGGCCGCCGGTCACGGCGCGTGTACGAGACCAGCGTTCCGTCGGGCCCTTCGATCACGTTGAGCGTCCCGAGGAGGCGGGCCGCATCGAGGCAGATGGTAGTGCTCTCGGCGTCGCCTGACTGCGCGAGACCCAGGAACGGCAGCGCGGAGAAGACCGTCGCGATCGCATTCGGCTCCCCTGCCCCGATTGCGAAGTAGCGGTTCGCCCACGGGAACGGATAGCCCCAGCCCGCGCCGTACTCCGCCGTGGTGCGCAGCGCGAGCAGCGAGCTCCGCAGCGCGGCAGCCCGTTGTCGCTCGCCGAGCGCTTCGTCGGCGAGTGCGCACAGCGCCACCGTCTTCGGATTCACCGTCTCGGGGATCAGCAGCGGCCGCCGCAAGGCCGGCGGCAGACGTCGCGCCACCACCGTCGTCGCCGCGCCCAGCAGCCGCACGCGCCGGCCGGCGAGGCCGAGCAGCGGCGAGGCGAGGGCGTCGAACGGGTCGGCGCCGCGATACTCGCGGTCGGCCAGCAACTCGCCGAGCCGCGCTCGGACGGCACGAACCTCGTCGAGCGGCGAAGCGGCTTCGCCGGCCACCGTGGTCCTACGGGGCGATCTGGGGCCGGCCCAGCGCTCCGAAGCGGGCGGCCGAGGTCCAGTCTGCGGCGTCGAGCGTTCCGGTGGCGTCGTAGACGATGAGGCCATCCGACGCCCGTCCGAGCTGGTCATGCAGGCCGGCATAAGCGTCGTGAGCTACGAGCAGCGCCAGCACGTCGGCATCGCGCACCATCGA
>JASLOV010000213.1 GCA_030745285.1 Dehalococcoidia bacterium
GTCGGTCGCGGTCACCGGCTCGGTCGACCAGCGCGGCGCGGTGCAGCCGATCGGCGGGGCGACGGCGAAGATCGAGGGGTTCTACGAGGTCTGCCGAGCGCGCGGGCTGGACGGCACTCAGGGGGTGATGATCCCGAAGACGAACGTCCCGAACGTCGCGCTGCGGCCAGAGGTGGAGGAGGCCGTGGCCAGCGGCAAGTTTCACGTCTGGGCGGTCGAGACGATCGAGGAGGGCGTCGAACTGCTGACCGGCATCCCGGCGTCGGTACGGGGCGAGGACGGCAGTTACCCGGAGGGGACGCTGTACCGCCGCGTGGAGGACCGTCTGGACGAGTTCTATCACGCGATCACGGAGCACAAGGAGATCGGCGCGCCGGAAGCGACGACGATCATCGCACCGGCGACGGCCCCGGAGACGCCGCCCGGGGTGCCACCGGAGCCGCCCCCCGAGCCGCCGATCACCGTCGTCTGACCCGTGACTGCGGGCATCCTGTGATGGAAGGCCCTGGGACGGAGGACGGCCTCGGGCTGACGGACCGGGACGCTGGCCCGGACGAGGAACGTCCGCTGCTGACGCTCGACTTGGACGGCGTGATCTGCGCGCCGGTCTTCGGGCTCAACCTGGGCATCGGGCGGCGAATGATCGACCCGGCGGCGGTACCGCCGGAGGCGGCCGTACCGCCGCGCTGGCTTTCCGCACCCTGGGACCACGTTCGATTCGACCTGCGGCGGCCGCTGCCGGGGGCGCGAGCTGCGCTGAAGCGGCTGTCGGCTCGTCGACGGCTGGTGGTGCTCACCGGGCGGCGCAGCGATCCCGGGCCGTGGCTGCACCGCCATGGGATGACCGGTCTGCTCGACGGCGTGGTGTTCAACGAGGGCGCCAGCCGGAGCGCGCATTTCAAGTTGCGGCGGTCGGCCGAACTCGGCGCCGCCGAGCACATCGACGACGACGGGCCGACGGCACAACTGCTGGCGGAGCTGGGGACGGCGCGCGTCTACCTGCGAGACTGGCCGCGCAACCGCGGGCTGCCCTACTCGGCGACCGTGAACCGGGTGGACGACCTCGGCGCGCTGGCCGCGCTGCTGGGCGCGGACGGCGGTCCCGGCGATGGCGAGCGCCCGAGCGGGGCCGACTAGACCGGCCCCGGGAGCGCGGTTAGAGTCGAATTTCGAGACGCAACCGAGTCTGGAGCGTCATCTGAACACGCATGCGACGGCGACATCTAGAGTGGTAGCGGCGTGAACCGCGACGCTGGCGGCACGAACGGCCCGGGCGCCGCGGGCGGGAACGGCGCGACGCCTGCCCGTCCCTCGAGTATGGAGACGCCCCCCTCCGGCCGTCTCGGCACCTTCTCCTCGCTGGGCATTGCGAACTTCCGCTACCTCTGGCTCGGTCAGCTCAGTCATGCCGGTGCGCTGTGGATGGAGCAGATCGCCCGCCCCTTCCTGATCCTGGAGATCACGGACGGGTCCGCGACACACGTCGGCGGCGTGATCGCCATGCGCACGTTGCCGCAGCTGCTGTTCGGCGTGTGGGCAGGCGTGATCGCGGACTGGTTCGACCGGCGCATGGTGCTGCTGCTGGACAAGGTGGCGGTGCTGCTGTTGAACGTGCTGTTCGCGGTGCTGATCGTCAGCGGCACGCTGGAGCTGTGGCACATCTACGCCTATGCGTTCCTCCGCGGCTCGATGATGGCGTTCGACCAGCCCGCCCGCCAGGCGCTGATCCCGAGCATCGTCACCCAGGACCGCGTGACGAACGCGATCGCGCTGATGAGCGCGACCCAGAACACGATGCGCATCGTCGGAGCGGCGCTGGGCGGGTTCGCGTATGCGGTGCTGGGCGCGGAGGGCGCGTTCGTGTCGATCGCGGTGATCTACGTGGGCGCGGTGGTCTTCACCTACCTGCTGGATGTGCCGACGCATGAGCGGCCGGAGGGCAGCGGGCCGGGGGCGATGACGCGAGGCCTGCTGGACGGCGTCCGCTACGCACTCTCGCACACGGCGATCCGCGGAATTCTCCTGCTCTCGCTCGTCTACTTCACGTTCGGCATGTCGTACATGCAGGTCTTCGCGCCGCTGTTCGCCGAGAAGGTGCTGGACATCGGCAGCTTCGGCTTTGGCTTCATGACCTCGCTCACCGGGGTGGGGGCTCTGGTCGCGGCGCTGGTGATCGCACAGCGCCAGCCGTCGCGGCTGGGCATGATCCTGCCGCTGCTGGCCGGTGTCTTCGGACTGATGCTGATCGCCTTTGCGGCCGCGACGTACCTGCCGCGCCCGGCGGGATTGATTGTGCCGCTGGTGCTGATCATGGTGGTGGGCGGTGTGCAGACCGGCTACTTCTCGCTCGCACGGGCGATGATGCTGCACTCCGCGCCGGAGGCGATGCGAGGACGGGTGGTCAGCCTGCTCTCGCTCGACCGTGCCGTGATGACGGCGGGGGCGGCGGCGGCGGGCCTGCTCTCCGACGCCATGGGGGTGCAGCCGGCGCAGATCGTCTACGGCCTGATCTGCGCGGCCGGGGGATTCGCGATGCTGTTGCTGGCTCCCGGGTTCCGCGCCACGCGCACGGTCTATGTCCACCACGAAGAGGATGATGCCCCCGGGGAGGCCTCGGAGAGTGCGTCTGACGGGGCCGTCGCCCAGCCGTCGATGGCCGGCCGTGAAGCGGTCGGGTCTCCGCAGCCGAGCGGCCGAGGCCGCTAGGCGCCTGCGGAGACCCGGCGTCGGGCTGTGTGTTCTCCTGTTGCCGGGGGGACCGTGGCAGAGACACAACTTCCGCGCGAGTTCTTCGACCGCGTCGACCAAAGCGGCGACGGCGAGTTCTATCGTGAGCCGCGCTTCGTCACGCACATCGACGATGCGACGATCGGCGCGTTGACGGCGCTCTATCGCGAGCTGATCGCGCCCGGGTCGAGCGTGCTCGACCTGATGTCGTCGTGGATCTCCCATCTCCCGACCGATGTCGAGTACGGCCGGGTGGCGGGGCTAGGCATGAACCACGAGGAGTTGCAGGGTAACGAGCAGCTGCACGACTTCGTGGTGCATGACCTCAACAGGGACCCAGAACTGCCCTACGGTGACGAGGCGTTCGATGTCGTCGTGAACGCGGTGTCGATCCAGTACCTCACGCGGCCGCTGGAGGTGTTTCCGTCGGTGCGGCGGGTGCTGAAGCCGGGAGGCACGTACCTAGTGGCGATATCGCATCGCATGTTCCCGACGAAGGCGGTGGCGATCTGGCAGTCGCTCAGCAACGACGACCGCATCCGGCTGGTCGGGTCCTACTTCATGCTCTCGGGGGGATGGGAGGAGCCGGAGTTCGTCGATCGCTCGCCGCCGGGAGCGGACCCGCTGTGGGCGATTTTCGCGAGGCGCTCAGCGTCCGAGGAGTCCGAGGGCTGAGGCCGGGTGACGGAGGGGACGCTACGCGCGGCGGGCCTCACCCGCCATGAGCGGGGCATCGGGTGCCGGGGCTAGACCTCGGCGCCGAGACGCCTCAGGAAGGCCAGGCAGGCGGGTGCGGCGCCGGCCATGTAGGGGGGAACCGGGACCTGGTGGGGGGAGAGCTTGAGGGGCTCGCCGTCGAAGGTCAGCACGGCCCCGCCCGCGCCCTCCAGCACAGCGGCGCCGCCGGCGACGTCCCAGACCGAGCGGGGGCCGGTGGAGAAGTAGACATCGGCCTCTCCGGTCGCGGCGTGTGCAAGCTTCACGGCCGCCGACCCGCAGGGGTAGACCTCGTACGGGATGTGGTGCTGCAACTGTCGCCGCTCGTAGTCGTGGCGGGAGACGACGACGCGGTCGATGCGGCCGCCGTCCGGCAGTGCGGGGAGGGGGCGATCGTCGATGCGGGCCTCGCGGCGGTCGCCGTGGACGAGCCCGGACATCACCTGCTCCTGGACGGGCAGGGCCACCGCCCCCAGCACGAGCGCGTCATCGACGAAGAGCCCGACGGAGACGCCGAACTCCGGGATGCCGCGGAGGAACTCGCGGGTACCGTCCAGGGGATCGACCACCCAGGTCGGTTCGCCGTGGAGCAGCGGGGCGTCCTGTTTCGACTCCTCGGAGAGCCACTGTGCGCCATCGATCAGCGGCATCAGGAGCCTGTGCAGCACGTCGTCGGCGGCGTGGTCAGCGTCGGTGACGGGGCCCTCACGGTACTTCTGTGCGACGTGCACGACCTGCCCCTCGATCACCTCGCGGATCGCCTCGGCTGCCGCTTCGACGGCCGCCTCCAGGCCGACGCGGATGGCGTCGAGGTCGAGGGCCGTCGGGCCGCTGTCCACGGGGTCCGCCGGGTCGCGGGTGGGCACGAGGCGCTAGAGGCTCATGCCGCCGTCGACGACGGTGGTCTGGCCGGTGACGAAGACGTTGCTGTGGATGAAGCCGAGGATGGCGTCGGCGCAGGTCTCCGGCGTGGCGACGCCGCGGAGCGGCGCTCGCTCCGTGAGCATGGCCTTGGCGCTCTGGAAGCGGTCGTCGCCCATGCCACCCTTGAGCCAGCGGGTGTCGATGAAGCCGGGGGCGATGCAGTTGACGCGGATTTCGGGGCCGAGGACGCGGCCGAGCGACTTCGTCATGACGATAATCGCCGCCTTCGACGCGGCGTAGGGGATCGATGAGCCGCCGCCGCCGATGCCGGCGACCGAGGCGACGTTGACGACGGCCCCCTCGCCTGCCTCGCGCATGTGCGGGGCCGCGGCCCGGGTGCAGTAGAAGGTGCCCTGCACGTTCACGCTCATGATGTCGTCGAAGACCTGCTCGGTGACGGCCTCCAGGTCCTCGTGGGCGATGAAGTGGGTCGCGCCGGCGTTGTTGACGAGGATGTGCAGTCCGCCGTAGGTGGCGACGGCACTCTCGATCAGGGCGCGGCACTGGGCGTCGTCGCTGACGTCGGCCTTGACGGCGTGGGCGACGCCGCCGGCCGCGGTGATCGTTTCGACGGCCTCGATCGCACCCTGCTCCGAGTGTGCGTAGTTGACGACGACCTTCGCGCCGAGGCTGGCCAGCAGTTCCGCGGTGGCGCGTCCGACGCCGGCCGAGGAGCCGGTGACGACGGCTACTTTCCCGTTTATGTCCACAGTCGTGACCTCCTGTTCAGCCGCCGGGGGCGGCCCGGCGGCTTCGTGTGCGGGGCTGATGCTACACTCGCGGCACGATGCCAACGAATGCCGCCACCCGCGCACTCGTCCGCGACCTTGAACGTGCAGCCGGCCGGGAACACGTCCTCCATCACCCCGAAGACCTGGTCGGATTCGAGTACGACGCCACCATCGAGCGCGCCACGCCGGACGCCGTCGTCTTCCCGGAGAACGCGGAGGAAGTCGCGGCGATCGTGGAGGTGGCGCGGCGGCACGACGTGCCGATCGTTCCACGCGGGTCGGGCACGGGGCTGGCCGGCGGGGCGCTGGCCGTGCGCGGCGGCGTGCTGTGCGTGATGACGAGGATGAACCGCATCCTGGAGATGGACGCCGCCAACCGCATCGCCGTGATCGAGCCGGGAGTGATCAACCTCGCGCTGCAGGACGAGGCGGCGAAGCACGGCCTGACGTACGCGCCGGACCCCTCTTCGCAGCGGGTCTGCACGATCGGCGGCAACATCGCGACCAACTCCGGGGGGCCGCACACGCTGGCCCACGGCAGCACGGTCAACCACGTGCTCGGCGTCGAGGTGGTGCTGCCCGACGGGCGCATCACCTGGCTGGGCGGCCGCCAGCTGGACACCCCTGGGCCCGACCTGCGCGGCCTGTTCGTCGGCTCCGAGGGCACGCTGGGCATCGTCACGAAGGTCTGCGTGCGGCTGATCCGCATCCAGCCGGCGGTGCGCACGATGCTTGCGATCTTCAAGACCGTCGATGCGGCCTCCGCGGCGGTCTCCGACGTGATCCGGCAGGGCGTGATCCCGGTGGCGATGGAGATGCTGGACCACGAGATCATCGTCGCCGTCGAGCAGACGATGCATGTCGGGTACCCGCTCGACGCGGGGGCGGTGCTGCTGATCGAGGTCGAAGGCATGCGCGAGGCGGTGGAAGCGGACGCGGCGCTCGTCGTCGCGGCGTGCGAGGCGAACGGGGCGCGCGAGGTCCGGCTGGCCGACGACGAAGCGGAGCGCGAGCAGCTCTGGGAGGGTCGCAAGGCCGGGATCGGTGCGCTGGGCGCGGTCTCGCCGAACTTCTACCTGCTGGACGGCGTCGTGCCGCGGACGAAGCTGCCGGAGGTGATGCGGGGGGTGCTGGACCTCTCGGAGCGCTACGGATTCCGCTGCGCGAATATCTTCCACGCCGGCGACGGCAACCTGCACCCCAACATCATGTTCGACGAACTGGAGCCGGGCACGACGCAACGCGTGCTCGACCTCGGCGGCGAGATCATGCGGCTCTGCGTCGATGCCGGGGGCTCGATCACCGGGGAGCACGGCGTGGGGCTGGAGAAGCGTTCGTACATGGAGTGGATCTTCAGCGCCGACGACCTGGCGGCGATGGAACGGGTGCGGGTGGCGTTCGGCAGCGGCGAGTTTTTCAACCCGTGCAAGATCCTGCCGACGGGGCACGGCTGCGGGCAGGCGCACGAGAGCGAGATGCGCCGCCACCTGGCCACCCCCGGCGTCTACGTCTAGCGCACCGCCGTGCTCGCCACGTCCGCCGCGGGCCCGATCGGGGCCGCCCTGCCGCCCGATCGGCAGCGCGCGGCGGAGGGCTACGCCATCGACGGCGTCGTGCCGGTGCTGGCGCTACGACCGCAGAGGCGCGAGGAGGTTGCCGCCGTGCTGGCCGCCGCGTCCGAGGCAGGCGCCGCCGTCGTGCCGCAGGGCGGGCGCACGGCGCTGGCACTGGGCCGCCCGCTCGATGGCTACGACATCGCGCTGGACCTGAGCGGGCTGGACCGAGTCGTCGCCTTCGAGCCGGACGATCTCACGATCACCGTCGAGGCCGGGCTGACCCTGGGGGCGCTGCAGCGGCGCCTGGGAGAACACGGCCAGTACCTCTCCGCCGACCCGCCGCCGGACGACGGGGTGACGGTGGGCGGGCTGCTGGCCACGGCGCGCCCGGGGGCGTGGCGGGGGCACCTGCCGGCCGCCCGCGACCTGATCCTGGGCATCGAGGCGGCGTTGCCGGGCGGCGAGCTGGTGACGTCGGGCGGACGGGTGGTGAAGAACGTCAGCGGCTACGACCTCCACCGCCTGCACACCGGCGCGCTGGGCGCCTTCGGCGTGATCGTGGAGGCCTCCTTCAAGCTTGCCCCGGCGCCAGCGGCGACGCGGTCGCTGGCGCTGCGCTGCGCGACGGTCGAGGAAGCCGGACGCACGGCGATCAAAGCCTGGGACCAATCGCTGCCCGCCCGCGCGATCAGCGTGCTCTCCGCCCCCGCCGCCGCCGCGGCCGGACTGGCGGCGGCCCCTCACGTGCTGATCGAGTTCGCCGGCGTCGCCGCCGCAGTCGAGCGTGCGACGGAGATCGCTGCCGGTCTCGGGGACGCCAGCGACGCGACGAATGATGCGAACGGGACCGACGGTCCGTGGGTCGCGCTGCGCGCGCTCGGCGCAGGCGATCGCGGGGACAGCGTCGTGCTGCGCATGGCCGTTCCGACGACCGCGGCCGGCGCGGCGATCGAGGCGGCGGATGCTGCCGGATGCGTCGCCTGGGGCCACATCGCCGCCGGCAGCGTGCTGGCGCAGACCTCGGAGATCGACGCGGGGGCGGTACGAGCGTTGCGTGAGCGCGCCCGCGGCCTGGGCGGCACGCTGCAAATCGAGTCTGCGCCGGCGGCGCTGCGGGC